>NZ_JBHVGB010000205.1:0-10078 GCF_042801335.1 Nocardioides sp. NPDC057577
CTCCGGCGCCCTTCGTCCGTCGTGAAGCCTCAGGCGGTCCAGCCGGCGTAGGAGCCGGTGAGCTCGACCTTGCCACCCGGGGTGTCGGTGACCTCACCGGCGGCCCAGGCGCGGATGTCGTAGCCGGCCAGGATGCGTACGGCCTCGTCGACGTCCTCGGGGTCGATCAGCGCGACCATGCCGACGCCACAGTTGAGGGTCATCTCCAGGTCCTCCAGCGCCACGGAGCCGGTGCGGCGGACGAGGTCGAAGACGGGCGCCGGGGTCCAGGTGGTGCGGTCGATGCGCGCGGAGAGCTCCGCGGGCATGACCCGCTCCAGGTTGGCGGCGAGGCCGCCACCGGTGACGTGGGACATCGCGTGGGTCTTCGTCCCACGGGCCAGCTCCAGGCAGGCCTTGGCGTAGACACGGGTCGGGGTGAGCAGCTCCTCGCCCAGGGTCCTGCCGAACTCGGAGATCTGCGCGTCGAGCGTGTAGGCGCCGGAGTTGAGCAGCACGTGGCGGACCAGGGAGAAGCCGTTGGAGTGCAGGCCAGAGGCCTCCATGGCGAGGACGACGTCGCCCGCCTTCACCAGATTGGCACCGAGCAGGTTGTCGGCCTCGACGACGCCCGTGGCCGCGCCGGCCACGTCGTACTCGTCGGCGGCCAGCAGACCCGGGTGCTCGGCGGTCTCGCCACCGACCAGCGCACAGCCGGCCTCGACACAGGCCTCCGCGATGCCCTTGACGATCGCCGCGACCCGCTCCGGGATGACCTTCCCGGTGGCGATGTAGTCGGTCATGAACAGCGGCTCGGCGCCACAGACGACCAGGTCGTCGACGACCATGCCGACCAGGTCGAACCCGATCGTGTCGTGCTTGTCCAGCGCCTGCGCGATCGCGACCTTGGTACCGACACCGTCGGTCGAGGTGGCCAGCAGCGGACGCTCGTACGCCTTCAGGGCACTGGCGTCGAAGAGGCCGGCGAAGCCGCCGACGCCGCCGAGCACCTCGGGGCGCCGGGACTTCTCGATCCAGACCTTCATCAGATCCACGGCGCGGTCGCCTGCGTGGATGTCGACACCTGCTGCGGCGTACGCGTTGGTCGGCTCGGTCTGGCTCACTGGTGGATCTCCGATCACGGGTTGTTCAGGACCGGCAGGGCCTTGCCCTCGGTCGGGGACTGCAGCGAGACCTCGAGGAGGTGCTTGCCGAGCAAGCTCTCGTCGGGCAGCTCTACGGGGTATTCGCCGGTGAAGCAGGCCGTGCACAGCGCGGTGCGCTCCTGGCGGGTCGCCGAGATCATCCCGTCGAGGGAGATGTAGCCGAGCGAATCGGCACCGACCGAGGCGGCGATCTCGTCGACGGAGAGACCGTTGGCGATCAGCTCGGCGCGGGTGGCGAAGTCGATGCCGTAGAAGCACGGCCACTTGACGGGCGGCGACGAGATCCGCACGTGGACCTCCAGGGCGCCGGCCTCACGCAGCATCCGCACCTGGGCGCGCTGGGTGTTGCCGCGCACGATCGAGTCGTCGACGACGACGACCTTCTTGCCGCGCACCATGTGCTCGAGCACGTTCAGCTTGAGCCGGATGCCGAGCTGGCGCAGGGTCTGGGAGGGCTGGATGAAGGTGCGGCCGACGTAGCCGTTCTTCACGAACGCCTGGCCGAAAGGCAGGCCGCTCTCCAGCGCGTAGCCGGTCGCGGCGGGGATGCCGGACTCGGGCACCGGGATGACCAGGTCGGCGTCGACCGGGAACTCGCGGGCCAGCTCGCGGCCCATCTCGACGCGGGACTCGTGGACGTTGCGCCCGGCGATGTTGGCGTCAGGGCGGGCCAGGTAGACGTACTCGAAGACGCAGCCCTTGCGGTCGGTCTCGGCGAACCGCACCGAGCGCAGGCCGGACTCGTCGATGATGATCATCTCGCCGGGCTCGACCTCACGGACCACGCTCGCGCCGACGGTGGCCAGCGCGGCGTCCTCCGACGCGATCACCCAGCCGCGGTCGAGGCGGCCGAGCACCAGCGGGCGGATGCCCTGCGGGTCACGCGCGGCGAACAAGGTGTCCTCATTCATCCACACCAGCGAGAAGGCGCCGCGGATCGTCGGCAGCACCTCCAGCGCACGCGCCTCCAGCGAGGAGTCGGGGTGGTAGGCGAGCAGCTCGGTGAGCAGCGAGGTGTCGTTGGTCGACACCGGGGCGTGGCGGCCCTCGGAGTGCTCGGGCAGCGCCTCGACGGCCGAGCGCATCTCGGAGACGTTGATCAGGTTGCCGTTGTGGCCGAGTGCGACGGATCCGTCCGGCGTCGGCTTGAAGATCGGCTGCGCGTTCTCCCACACCGAGGCACCGGTGGTGGAGTAGCGGGCGTGACCGATGGCCACGTGACCCTTGAGCGACTCGAGGGTCGGCTCGTCGAAGACCTGGCTGACCAGGCCCATGTCCTTATAGACCAGGATCTGGCGCCCGTTGCTGACCGCGATGCCCGCCGACTCCTGGCCACGGTGCTGCAGCGCGTACAGGCCGAAGTACGTCAGCTTCGCGACGTCCTCGCCCGGCGCCCACACACCGAAGACCCCGCAGTGGTCCTGAGGACCCTGGTCGTGGGGGTCGAGGGCGGCGGTGAGCCGGCCGTCGCCACCCTTGCGTCGGGACACGTGCCTACCTGAGCTGGTGAGGTTGACCACGGCACCGAGTGTAAGGCCGTACGCAGGCGATCAGCGAACCCTTGACAGTCCTGTAAGGGTGGTCACATGAACGTCTCGGAATCATGAATGTAAAGAACGATCCACGTCTGCCCTACCGCCCGGGACCGACTTCCCGGATAATCGATCCGATGACTTCTTCAGCGCCCAAGCCCGCCGGCGGTCACCGACTGACGGTGCCGCCGGGATTCGCCCCACCACCGTTGGGCGGGAAACGCGCCAGAAGCGACCTCACCACGACGATGACCACCATCACGACCGATCTGGCCGAGATCGGTGGTCTGCTCACCCCCGGCGAGGATCTCTCCGACCTCCAGCTGATCGCCGACAGCCTGACCGCGCTGGCCGGCTTCGAGATGGCCACGATCAGCGTCGCGCGTGCCGACGGCCACCTCCACATGGTGGTGGTCTCGGGCCAGGAGTCCGCCCGCGCCGACCTGCTCGGCACCGTCACCCCCATCGAGCGGCTCGAGGCCGAGCTCGCCCGGGCCGACGACTGGGGCATCTTCAAGTTCGTGCCGGCGGAGCGGTTGGACCCGAACGCCGACGTGTACGGCTGGATCCCGACGATGACCACGATCGACGCCGCGGGCGCCTGGAACCCGCTCGACCTGCTGGTCGCGCCACTGCGCGACGACGCCGGCAAGCTTCGCGGCACCCTGATCGTCGACGTCCCGACCGACGGCCTCCGCCCCAACCCGGAGAAGCGCGCCGTGCTCGGCCGCCACGCGGTGCAGGCGCAGCGCGCCATCCTGCTCGCCCTGGAGCGTGAGGAGCTCTCCGAGCAGGTACGCCTCGCCGAGGCCGCGCGCGACGTGATCCGCCGCGCCGGACGCGAGCTCGACCCCGACGAGATCCTCAACTCGCTGAGCACGGGTCTGGTCGACGTGCTCGACCTGACCGACTTCTGGCTGCACATGTCCAAGCCGGGCGGCCGGGGCATCCGCACCAAGATCTACCGGGAGGACTTCAAGCTCCCGATCGACGACCTGACCAGCCAGTTCATGGTCGACTACGGGCAATACCTCTGGGACCAGCGCAGCATCACCGTGCAGACTCCCGACGGCGCCGAGCGGCTCCCCCACCCCGACCCGGAGCGGCAGCAGCTGATCACCGAGTGGATCCGTCACTACAAGGTCGGCTCGATCGTCGGGGTCCCGATCGGCTCCGGCCAGACCTGGTACGGCGCGATGCTCCTCGGCCGCGGTCCCGACAAGCCCCACTGGAGCGAGCTCGAGCTGATCACCGCCGCCGACCTCGGCCGCGACTTCGGCCGCGTGGTCCACAACTCCAGGGCCTACCTGCGCCAGAAGGCGGCGGTCGACTCCCTGCGCGAGCTCGAGGCCCACAAGAGCCGACTGATCGCGACGGTCGCCCACGAGCTGAAGAACCCGCTCTCCGCGTTCCGGTGGAACATCGAGTCGCTGCCCTACGCGGAGTCCGAGGACGAGTACGCCGAGGTGCTGACCGCGCTCACCCGCAACCGTGACCGCACCGAGAAGATCGTGGCCGACCTGGCGATGCTGTCGAAGGTCTCCGACCCCGACCACCTGCCGACCACGGTGCCGATCCAGGTCGCGCCCGTGCTCGAGGAGGTCCACAGCCAGCTCAGCGCCGAGATGCCCACCAGCGACGCCCACGAGCTCGTCTTCGAGATGCCGTCCGACGACGTCTACGTGACCCTCGCGCCGGGCGATCTGGACCGGGTGGTGATCAACCTGGTCACCAACGCGATCAAATACAGCCCCGAAGGCGGTCAGGTCATCGTGAGCACCCGCACCAGCCCCGGCTGGTTCGAGCTCCGGGTGACCGACCACGGCCTCGGGATCTCACCGGAGGACCAGGACCGGCTCTTCACCGAGTTCTTCCGTTCGACCAACCCCACAGCACTCAAACAGCCAGGCACCGGTCTCGGACTGACGATCGTGTCTCGAATCGTCAGTCGGCGCGGCGGACTGATATCCGTCGACTCGACCCCTGGCGTGGGAAGCACATTCCGTGTGACGCTGCCCATTGTTTAACCTTACGCAACGGGAACGGGTTGCATTTTCATCTCGGCGGAGAACTCATGACCAGTACGCCCTCAGAGGGTCCGGACGCGCCCAGCGGCGCCTCCGAGGCGTACCCGAGCCCGGATCCCGGTCTGCAGCTGATCGCGGAGGGGGTCACCGAGCTCGTCGGCTTCGGCGCCGCCGTGATCAACATCCGCCGAGGTGACGAGTTCGAGATCGTCGCGGCGTACGGGGACGAGACCGGCCACACCGTCGAGGGCGAGATGACCGTCGCCGAGATGCTCGGCACCCGGTTCCCGGTCTCGGTGGTCACCGACCTGCTGGACATGTCCGTGGACTGGGGCGACATCAAGTTCGTCCCTCACGAGAAGAACACCATCGGCGAGGCGGAGGGCTACTGGGTCCCCGACACCGACGAGGACATCCTGAAGGACCCGCAGGACTGGCACCGGCTCGACGAGCTCCTGGCGCCCTTCTACGACGAGAACGGGGAGCTCGTCGGCGTACTGTCGATCGACCGTCCGACCAACGGACGCAGGCCCGGCCGGCGCCAGCAGCGGATCCTCAACCGGTTCGCCCGTCAGGCGAGGCGAACCGTGCTGCTGACCCTGCAGCGCGAATACCTTGAGGAGCGGGCCAACAACCTGCTCGAGGCTCAGAGCTTCCTGCGCGAGGCCAACTCCCAGCTCGGTCTCACCGAGGTGCTCGAGGTCACCCAGGAGGCGATGAGCCGGGGTCTCGACGCCGATGGTCTCTACGTGCAGGCTCAGGACGGCGAGGGCGGGTCCGTCGCCTATGCCTCCCCCGGCCTCGGCTGGAACGCCAACGACAGCAACCACATCGCCGCAGGCCAGGCCTACCAGGCCACCCGGCTGTGGAACGCGGGCCAGCACGCCATCGTCAACCGCGAGCTGCTCCGGCACGCGCTGCAACAGGGCAGCGCGGAGCGGAGGATGTTCGCCAGGCTCGGCCTCGAGTTCCTCGACGCGGTGGAGGCGGACTCGCTCCTGGTCGTACCGATCGGGGTCGAGACCACCGCGCTGGGTCATCTGGTGCTGGTGCGTGGCTCGGGCCGGCCGCGCTGGACCGATGCCGAGGGCCGCCTCGCGATGGAGTTCGGTCGCGACTTCGGGCGCATCGTGCTCACCTCCAACGCCTACACCCAGGAGCGTGACCTCGCCCAGCGGCTCGCCACCGCCGACAAGGTGCACAGCCGGCTCATCGAGGCCGTCGCGCAGGAGCTGCACAACCCGCTGACCGCCCTCACCACCGGCATCGACGCGATGCGTCACGAGGACCGCGGATCGCCGACCTGGTTCCAGCAGGTCGGCAACCTGATCAGCCGATCCGACCAGCTGGTCGCGATGGTCGACGACCTGCTGCTGTTCTCCCGCTTCTCCGACCCCTCGTCGCGGCCGGCGCTGGCCTCCGTGGACCTGACGTCCCTCCTGCAGGAGATCTTCGAGCAGAGGACGTACGAGTCCGAGAAGCGTGGCATCGAGGTGAGCATCGACGTGCCCTCGCGCAGCGTCTACGTGCTGGGCGACCGCAGCGAGATCAAGGCGGCGATCCTCCGGCTGGTCGACAATGCGCTGGTCTACACCCACCGCGGCGGCCACATCCGGCTCTACATCGTGGAGAGCGCGAGCGAGGCGGCCATCTCGGTGACCGACAACGGCGTCGGCATCCCCGCGGCGGAGCAGATCCAGGTCTTCACCGAGTTCTACCGCGGGTCGAGCCAGGCGATCGGTGGCCGCAAGGGCGTCGGCCTCGGGCTCAGCATCGTCGACCGGGTCGCCCGCCGCCACGACGGCCGCGTCACGCTGCGCTCGGAGCCCGGCACCGGCACCCGCGTATCCCTCGTCCTTCCGTTGGCCAACGACGCCACCTCGCTTGGTTAACCAAACGTCACAATCTGGTCGAGACGGACGCCTACGGCTGCACAGCGCGCGCGTTTCGTGCAACACTCCGTGGTGCCCAGGTCCTCAGGACTGCCACGCAGTTGCAACACCCGCCCTGACCGACCTACCTGAGAGCAAGGATGCCCCCACCACAGTCAGTCGAAGCCCTCGACGTGCCTGCGAGCACGCCGAGCAGGACGTCGCTGCCGGTGGCAGATCCCGCGCTGCAGATGATCTCCGAAGGCATCTGCGAGCTGCTCGGCTTCGGCATCTCCGCGATCAACGTCGTCCGCGGCGACGAGCTCGAGGTGGTCGCGGTCCACGGCTTCATCAGCGGCCTGAACTCGCACGGGCGCCGGGAGACGGCTGACGAGATCCTCGGCACCCGGTGGGCCCTCTCCGACCTGCGCGACAACCTCTCCCGCGGCGAGAACTGGGGCGCCTGGCGGTTCATCCCCCAGGAGCGGGTGAACCTTCACGAGGGCAGCTGGGTCTCGACGACCAACATGATCGACGCCGCCGACGCGTGGCACCCCCACGACATGCTGATCGCGCCGATCCTCGGTGACGACGGCTCCATCCAGGGCTGTCTCTCGGTGGACATGCCGGTCAGTGGCCGTCGGCCCGACTTCACCCAACGCCGAGTGCTCAACCGGTTCGCGAAGCGCGCTCAGCGGGTCGTGCGCGGCTACCTCGAGCGCGAGCGGCTCTACGAGCGCGCCGCGAACCTGGAGACCGCCAAGGAGTTCCTGCGCGACGCCAGCTCCAAGCTCAGCCTCGCCGACGTGCTCGACACCAGCCACGACGCGCTGATCCGCGGCCTGGGTGCCGACGGGATCTGGATGGCGACCAAGGGCTCCCACAACGAGATGGTCGTGCACGCGACCCCGGGCCTCAACTGGGACCCCGACCCGGGCCTGGCCTCGCTCACCTCGCGCAACAGCTCCCGATACTGGGCGGACGGCACCTACTCGATCCTGAGCCGCGAGCGGATCACGGACTCCTCGGAGTGGAACGAGCAGGCCGCCGTCGTGAACGAGTTCTTCGAGACCCTGGGAGCGGCCAGCGCCCTGGTCGTGCCGGTCGGCGCCGACCACGAGTGGCTCGGCCACATCGTCCTGCTCCGCTCCCCGGGGCGGCCCACGTGGACCGACGCGGAGGGCCGGCTGGCGCTGGAGCTGGGCCGCGACTTCGGACGCATCGTGCTCACCGCCAACGCCTACACGCAGGAGCGCGACCTCGCCCAGCAGCTCGCCCACGCCGACCGCGAACGGAACCGGCTGATCGAGGCGGTCGCCCGTGAGCTCCGGATCCCGGTCAACGCGCTCGGCACCTCGCTCAACGCGTTGGCCGGCGAGCAGGCCAACACCCTGCCGTGGATCGTCCAGGTGGAGACGCTGACCGTACGCAGCGCCCAGATCGAGGGCATAGTCGGCGACCTGCTGCTCCTGTCCCGGATCCGCGACCCAGCCAACGCCCCCGGCGAGACCACGATCGAGGTCTCCGAGATGCTCGACGACGTGCTCGACGAGCTCGATCCCGACGCGGCCCAGAAGGACATCGAGTGCGTCCTGACGACGCCGACCGGGCCGGCGTACGTCGTGGGTGATCCTCGTGAGCTGCGCGCGGCCTTCCTGCACCTGGTCAAGAACGCGCTGACCTACAGCTATCGGGGTTCGCGGGTGCAGGTGATGCTCTACAGCGCCGGCAGCGAGGTCACGATCATCGTCGCCGACGCCGGTGTCGGCATCGCCTACGAGGAGCAGCCGGAGGTCTTCGACCCGTTCTACCGAGGCTCCAACTCCGCGCTCGGTGGTTCGCGCGGAGCTGGGCTCGGGCTGACGTTGGTCGAGCAGATCACCAGGCGCCACCACGGGTTGGTCGAGCTCGACTCACGGCCTGGTGAGGGCACCCGGGTGGCGCTGACGCTGCCTGGGGTCTAGGTAGCGGAGCGGATGTTCACCGAGGTAGCTCGGTGAGTGCGCGCTGCCTTCGCGGAACTCCACGAAGGCAGCGCCACTCGACCGAGGTAACTCGGTGAACGGTCAGTGGCTCCCGAGCTTCTGGAGCAGCAGCGCCTCGGCGACGACGACGCGTCGGAACTCGGCGAGGTGGAGGCCCTCGTTGGCGCCGTGGGCGCGGGTGTCGGGGTCCTCGACGCCGGTGACCAGCACGCTGGCCTGCGGGAACGCCTCGAGGAACTCCGCGATGAACGGGATCGAGCCGCCCACGCCCATGTCGATCGGGGCGGTGCCGTCCCAGGCCTCGGTGAAAGCGGCACGGGCGGCGTCGTAGGCCGGACCGGTCGCGTCCAGCGCGATCGGCTCACCGGTGTCGACGACCTTGGTGGTCAGCTCGGCGCCCCACGGGACGTGCTTCTCCAGGTGCTGGGTGAGGGCGGCGACGGCGTTCTCGCCGGAGTCGCCCGGAGCGATCCGGATGGTGACCTTGGCGCGCGCGGTGGGCGAGAGCGTGTTGGAGGCACCGTCGACCTTGGGGGCGTCCAGACCGGTGATCGTGATCGCCGGCTGCGTCCACATCCGCTCGACGGCACTGCCCGTACCGACCCACTGCAGACCATCGATGGCCCCGGACTCGGCACGGAGCCTGTCCTCGGGGTAGTCGACATCCGCCGCCTGCCCGGAGACGAGCCCCTCGACCGCGGGCGCGCCGTTCTCGTCCCAGAGGGAGTTGAGGAGGCGTACGAGGGCCATGATCGCGTCGGGGGCCAGGCCGCCCCACATGCCGGAGTGGACCGCGTGACCCAGGGTGCGGAGCTCGACGTCGACGCGGATGAGACCGCGCAGCGACGTGGTCAGCGCCGGGACGCCGATGTCCCAGTTGCCGGAGTCGGCGATCACGATGACGTCGGCCTTCAGCTTGTCCTGGTGCTTCTCCAGCAGCTGGGGCAGCGTGGCCGAGGCGACCTCCTCCTCACCCTCGATGAAGAGGCGCACGGTGACCGGGAGGTCGTCACCCAGGACCCGGACCGCGCCGATGTGGGCGGCGATGCCGGCCTTGTCGTCGGCCGCACCGCGCCCGTAGAGCCGGTCCCCGACCTCGGTGGGCTCGAACGGCGGGGTGTTCCAGTCGGCGTGGTCGTTCTCCGGCTGGACGTCGTGGTGGGCGTAGAGCAGCACCGTCGGGGCACCCTCGGGGCCCTTCTTCTCACCGACGATGGCCGGCGGAGCGCCGTCGAAGGCACGCACGATCTCCACGTCGAAGCCCTCGGCCGCGAAGAGGTCACGGGTCTTCTCGGCGCTCTTCTCGACCTCGCTCAGGCGCTCAGGGTCGGCGCTCACGGACTCGATCCGCACAAGGTCCTCGAGGTCCTTGCGGATCCCGGGGAAGAGGTCGTCTACACGGGCCTTGATGTCTTCGGTGGAGTGGCTCATAGGGTGAGATTATCTGGGCGGGGGCGGGCGTCGGGTAGTCCGGTAGCGAACTGCCTATTACTGGCGGGTATATGGACAGTTCGCTAC
>NZ_JBHVGB010000206.1:0-9790 GCF_042801335.1 Nocardioides sp. NPDC057577
AGGTCTGGTCGCTTGTGGCCCGGCGCCCCTCCGAGCGGATCAGTAGGCGCCCAGCATCCGCTTCGCGAACCCTGCGTACTCCCTGGCGATCTGATCGGGGGGCGAGGTTCCGTCGGTGCGGAACCAGGTCACCAAGCCGGTGCACATCGTCGTGATCGCCTTGCCGGCGTCTCGTGCGTGGGTGACCTCGAGACCGCCTGCGTCGACAGCGGCCGCGATCTGCTCGTCCAGCAGCTCTTGGACGTGGTTGCGGGAGTCGGCGATTCGCCGGTAGTTGTCGGGTTCCAGGCTGCGCATCTCGCTTGCCCCGATGAAGGCGAGATCGGTGCGGCAGGCATGGTAGAGCGCGAGTGCTTCGACGATGAGAGCGACACGACTCAGCGGATCCTCGCCCTCGTCACGCGCTCGTTCGACCCGCCAGTTGAGGTCGGTCATGGTGATGTCGAGTATCCGGACGAGCAGGTCCTGCTTGCTGGCGTAGTGATGGTAGACGCCGGGGATGCTCATCTCAGCCAGCTCGGCGATCGAGCGAAGCGTGGCCCCGTGGTAGCCCGTCGAGACGAACGCGCGGATGGCCGCAGCGAGGATCGGATCGATCGGTAGCGGCGAGAACTCGCGCCAGTCGCCGGCTTCCGCGGCCCGCTCGGCCGACGCCGACCCCGGTGGCGTAGATCTGGCGGCCTCGGGACTGCCGATCAGATCGCGAACATCGACACCGAGGGCCGCGGCGATGTCGTGCAGCCGTGGCACCGATACCGCAGTCCGACCGTTCTCGACGGCACTCATGGTCGCGGGACTGACGCCGATGCGCGCTGCCAGCTCCCGGAGGCTGACGTCGCCGCTCTGTCGGTGTCGTCTGACGGTTTGGCCGACAGTGGCATCCACGCTCATATGTTCAGTCTACCTGAACACTCCGCGCAACGGCCAAACGTCTTCACAAGCTCTTGACGGCGCGCACATGTCCGTGTGAGAGTCCGATGTTTAGAGGATACCGAGCGAGCGTTCTGTTCGCCTGAACAAGGAGGATGTTGATGGCTGAGGCCTATACGCAGCGGCCCTGGCTCGCCGCCTACCGCGACGGGAACCCGGCCGACATCGACGTCGAGTACCCGAGCCTGCTCGCCGCGTTCCGGGCCTCTGTCGCCCGCACGCCGGATGCTCCCGTCATCAAGTACTTCGATGGAGCGATCACCTTCGCCGAGCTGGACGCGTACAGCGACGCAGTCGCCGTCGCGCTGCGAGAGATCGGCTTCTCGGCCGATGACCGCCTGGCTCTGTATGTACAGAACAACCCTGCGTTCGTGATCGGTCTCCTGGCCGCCTGGAAGGCGGGAGGGACCGCGGTGGCGGTGAACCCGATGAACAAGACCCGCGAGCTGACGTTCCTGCTGAAGGATTCCGATGCGAGCGTGCTGCTGTGCCTCGAGGACCTGTACGAGTCGGTGGCCCGCGACGTCATCGGAGCTGGTGAGACCGCGGTCTCGACGGTCATCACGTGCTCGCCGCTGGACTTCCAGACCCGCAACGACGACCGACTCTTCAAGGACGCGGCCAGGCGCACCCCTGAGGGAACCCTGGCCTTGGCTGCGCTCATCAGCGAGCACAGCGGCAAACGGGTCGATGTCGTCCGTCCCGATTCAGCTGCCGTTGCCGTCCTCACGTACACCTCGGGCACCACAGGCGAGCCCAAGGGCGCCATGAACACCCACGGCAATCTGGCCTTCAACTCTCAGACGTACCGAGACTGGGTGGGCCTTGGGCCGGAGGACTCGGTGCTCGGCGTCGCGCCGCTGTTCCACATCACCGGGCTCGTCGCGCACGTCGGTGTCGCGTTGCTCGCGGGGTGCCCGCTCGTGCTCGCCCACCGTTTCGAACCCAACGTGGTGATGGACGCCATCCGTGAGCACCGAACCACGTTCACGGTCGGTTCGGTCACGGTGTTCGTCGCGCTCACCAACCTGGACGGAACGCGCACAGAGGACTGGGAGTCGTTCCACGCCATCCTGTCCGGCGGCGCACCGATCGCACCCGCGCTGGCCGAGTCGCTGCGGGCGAAGACGGGCCGCTACATCTACAACGTCTACGGGCTCACCGAGACCAGCAGCCCGTCCCACGGCGTCCCGCTCGGTAGTCGCGCGCCGGTCGACCCGAGCTCGGGTGCGCTGTCCGTCGGGGTTCCGGTGTTCAACACCGTCGTGCGGATCTTGGACGAGGACGGCGAGGAGGTGCCGGTCGGTGAGGTGGGCGAGATCGCCACGAGCGGTCCACAGGTGGTGCCGGGGTACTGGCGCCGGCCCGAGGCCACCAAGGCGTCGATGCCCGGTGGCGAGCTTCGCACCGGAGACGTCGGGTTCATGGACGAGGCCGGCTGGTTCTACGTGGTCGACCGCAAGAAGGACATGATCAACGCCGCGGGCTACAAGGTGTGGCCACGCGAGGTCGAAGACGTGCTCAACGCACACCCTGCGGTGCGCGAGGCAGCCGTGATCGGCGTACCTGACGAGTATCGGGGCGAGAGCGTCAAGGCATTCGTCTCCCTCCAGCCCGGCGCCGAGGCGTCGGCCGAGGAGCTCATCGACCATGCCAAGCAGAACATGGCTGCCTACAAGTACCCGCGCTCGATCGAGATCATCGGGGAACTGCCCAAGACCGTCACCGGCAAGATCCTTCGCCGCGAGCTGCGAGGTCAGGCCAAATGAGCGCCGGGGTCGCGGCGTACGCCGGTCTGGACCGTCTCGGTCCGGCTCTGTCCCAGGCGCTCGATGACGACCGCTGGATCGAGGCCACCGCCACGTTGGTGGCGGGCGGCAAGTCCAACCTCACCTTCGAGGTCGAGTGTGCGGCCGGCGCGGTGATCCTGCGCCGGCCGCCCGGCGGAGACCTGCTTCCCAGCGCCCACGACATGGGCCGTGAGGCCCGTATCCAGCGAGCGCTGCAAGGCACAGCGGTGCCTGTGGCACGGGTCCTGCTCGAGGACGACGGCCGGCTGATCGGGGCTCCGTTCTATGTGATGGAGAAGGTGATCGGGCACAGCATCCGGGAGCACCTTCCCAGCGGGTATGCCGAACGGCCGGAGGACAAGGTCGCCCTCGCCGATGGCCTGATCGATGCCCTTGCCGCACTCCATGAGGTCGATCCGGACCAGGTCGGTCTGGCCGACTTCGGGCGACCGCATGGATACCTCGAGCGGCAGGTACGACGTTGGAGCGACCAGTGGTCCCGATCGAAGACCCACGATGTCGCTGCCGTGACCGAGCTGTCGGCTCGCCTTTCAAAGCAGGTCCCCACAGCCGAGCGGACCAGCATCGTCCACGGCGACTACCGCCTCGACAACTGCATGATGGATCTCGACGACCCAGCGCGCGTGCGTGCTGTTCTCGACTGGGAGATGTCCACCCTGGGCGACCCGCTGACCGACCTCGCGCTGATGTTGCTCTACTGGCGCGAACCGAGCGACCGGCGGTTCCGGCTGACCCCCGCGATCACCCAGGCGCCCGGATTCCCAGGACGCCGCCATCTGGTCGCGCGGTACGAGCAGAAGACCGGTCGCCCCGTCGAGAACCTGGCGTTCTACGAAGCCTTCGCGCACTACAAGTTCGCGGTCATCGCCCAGGGCATCGCTGCGCGGGTGGCCGCCGATGCCATGGCAGGTCAGCAGTTCGGAGACCTGGACGCAGAGGTGCGGCTCATCGCCGAAGAGGGCCTCGAACGACTCGAACGACACGAACGAGAGGACTGAGGATGGACTTCGACCTTTCCCCCAGCGCGCAGGACGCCTGCGCGCGGATGTGGGACTTCATGCGCGAGGAGGTCTTCCCCGCCGAGGCGACCTATGCCCGACACCTCCTCGAGCACGGCCGGCACAGCCTGCCTCCTGTCATCGAGCAGCTGAAGGCCTCCGCACGTCGGCGCGGCCTGTGGAACCTCTTCCTGCCGCAGCTCTCGGGGCTGAGCAACCTCGAGTACGCCTCGGTCGCGGAGATCTCGGGATGGTCGCCGGTGATCGCGCCGGAGGCCATCAACTGCCAGGCGCCGGACACCGGCAACATGGAGACGCTGCACCTGTTCGGCACCGAGGAGCAGAAGAGGCAGTGGCTGGCGCCGTTGCTCGAGGGTGAGATCCGTTCTGCGTTCGCGATGACGGAGCCCGATGTGGCCTCCAGCGATGCCACCAACATCCGTACGACGATCCGGCGTGACGGGGACGAGTACGTCATCAACGGGCGTAAGTGGTGGACGAGCGGAGCGATGGACGAGCGTTGCCGGGTCTTCATCCTGATGGGGAAGACCGACCCGTCGGCGTCCACGCACCGTCAGCAGTCCATGATCCTCGTCCCGAGAGAGACCCCCGGGGTCGAGATCCGCCGTGACCTGCCGATCTTCGGATTCCACGACCAGCACGGCCATGCCGAGATCACCTTCGACGACGTCCGCGTCCCGGCCGGCAACCTGCTGGCACAGGAGGGTGACGGCTTCATGATCGCCCAGGCCCGCCTCGGCCCGGGCCGGATCCACCACGCCATGCGGGCCATCGGGATGGCCGAACGTGCCCTGGCACTCATGGTCGATCGCGCCAAGGACAGAGTCGCGTTCGGGAGCGCGCTGGCCGACAAGGGCGTCGTCCAGGAGCTCATCGCCCAGTCCCGGATCGACATCGATCAGGCCAGGCTGCTGGTGTACAAGACGGCGTGGCTGATCGACCGGCACGGTGCGGGGGGTGCGCGGACCGAGATCGCTGCCATCAAGGTCGCGGCCCCCGCCGTGGCCACGCGTGTCATCGACCGAGCCATCGAGGTCTTCGGCGGCGCCGGGGTCACCGAGGACACGCCACTGGCCTACTTCTACGCGTGGGCCCGGATCCTACGCATCGTCGACGGTCCCGATGCCGTACACCGACGAACCATCGCCCGCGAGGAGCTTCGCCGTGGCAGCCCCATGGCACCGGCCGAAGCTCCGGCAGACAAGAAGGAGGCTCGATGAGCACCACGCTGAACGGCAGGACCATCGTGATGTCGGGAGGAAGCCGCGGCATCGGGTTGGCGATCGCGCTACGTGCGGCCCGCGACGGCGCGAACATCGTGATGCTGGCCAAGACGGCAGAACCACACCCGAAGCTGCCCGGCACCCTCGGCGAATCCGTCCGCGCCGTCGAGAACGCCGGCGGACAGGGCCTTGCGGTTGTCGGTGATGTCCGTGACGACGGCGATGTCCAGCGAGCGATCGACTCGGCTGTCGACCGATTCGGCGGCATCGACATCGTCGTCAACAACGCCTCGGCGCTGGACCTGCGGCCAACGGCCGAGATCACCATGAAGTCCTACGACCTCATGCAGGACATCAACGCGAGAGGGACCTTCCTACTCAGCAAGCTGGCCCTTCCCGCCCTCGAGCGCAGCCCCTGGCCACACATCTTGACCCTCTCGCCGCCGCTCGACCTACGTCCGCGCTGGGCCGGGACGTACCTGGCGTACACCATGGCGAAGTACGGGATGAGCCTGACCACCCTGGGGCTCGCCGAAGAGCTGCGCGAGGCTGGGGTAGGGGTCAACTCACTGTGGCCACGCACCACGATCGCGACGGCTGCGATCGCCAACATCCACGGCGGCGACGAGACGATGCGTCGCTCCCGCACCCCCGAGATCATGGCGGATGCGGCGTACGCGGTCCTGACCAAGGACCCGCGAGCATTCACGGGCAACTTCCTCATCGACGAGGACGTCGTGTCCGAGTCCGGGGTGGCAGACCTGGATCGATACCGTGCCGTCCCCGGCGACGGGCCGTTGGCGGAAGACCTGTTCCTCGAGCCGCTCGGGAGCCGGTCGTGACCCCGGTGTCCTGCTCGGTCAGCGGCGGTTTCGCACGGGTCTGCCTTCAAGACATCCAGCGTGGCAACCCGATCGACCAGGCGATGGTCGACGGACTGGCCGAGGCGGTGCGGGAGATCCGCGAAGCCGACGTCGCTGTCGTCGTCCTCGAGTCTGCTGCCGCTGCCTTCAGCGTCGGTGGAGACCTGCACGCGTTCGCCGCCGCTGAGGCGCCCGACCGTCTCATCGACGACCTCGCCGAGAGCCTGCACCGGGTCGTCAGCGAGCTCCATCGACTCGACGCGATCGTGGTCGCGGTGGTCCGTGGCGTCGCTGCAGGGGCAGGGCTGTCATTGGCCGCAGCCGCCGATCTCATCATCGCGGCGCGGTCGGCGCGCTTCGTGATGGCCTACACGGGGGTCGGGCTGACGCCGGACGGTGGTGGTGCACTGCTCCACGCCTCCCTCGGGCTCCATCGTGCTCTGGGGCTGGCCCTGCTCAACCCGACCCTGACCGCCGACGAGGCCCACCAGGGCGGTCTGGTGACACAGGTGCATCCGGATGAAGAGATGGACGCCGCGGTCGACAAGGTCGTCTGCAGCCTCACCTCGGGATCCCGCGCCGCCCTGGTGTCGACCAAGCGACTGATCCGGGACAGCGCCATGCCAGGAGCCGAGGCGACCCTGCGCAGCGAGACGGCCTCGATCCGCTCGCGTGCGGGAAGCCCGGACGGACGTGAGGGTGTGCGCGCCTTCATCGAGAAGAGAGTGCCGATCTTCCCGGAGAACCCAGTAGGAGCCGGCCATGCCCGTTGACCGCCTCATGCCGACCGAGGAGTCGGCCGACCTCATCGAGCTGACGCGTGCGATCGTCGACAAGGAGCTACGAGGCGCCGTCGATGAGGCGGAGCGGAGCGCCACCTTCCCCCGTGACATCTTTCGCACCCTCGGCCGCGCCGGCCTGCTGAGCCTTCCGTACCCGGAGGAGTACGGGGGCGGCGGACAACCGTATGAGGTCTACCTTCAGGTCCTGGAGGAGATCGCCTCCGCCTGGGCCGCGGTAGGGGTCGGCACCAGCGTCCACGCACTCAGCTGCTTCGGGCTGTTCCACGCGGGCACCGAGGAGCAGAAGCGGACATGGCTTCCCGACATGCTTTCCGGTGAGCTTCTCGGTGCCTACTGTCTCTCAGAGGCGCATGCGGGCTCCGACCCCTCGGCCATGCGCACCAAGGCGGTGCGCGATGGTGCGGACTATGTGATCAGCGGCGCCAAGGCGTGGACGACCCATGGCGGCCAGGCCGACTTCTACAAGGTGATGGCCCGGACCTCGGACGACGGTGGACGGGGAATCTCCTGCTTCCTCGTCCCCGCCGAGAGCGACGGTCTGTCCGCCGACGTGCCGGAGTCCAAGATGGGCTTGATGAGCTCGACCACCGCGACGATGCTCTTCGACGACGTCCGGGTGCCGGCCGAGCGTCGCCTGGGTGCTGAGGGCGATGGGCTAGCGATCGCACTCGCCGGCCTGGACTCCGGCCGGCTGGGCATCGCAGCCGTGGCGACCGGTGTGGCGCAGGGGGCACTGGACGCGGCGATCGACTACGCGAAGCACCGCGAGGCCTTCGGCAAGTCCATCATCGACCACCAAGGGCTCATGTTCCTGCTGGCAGACATGGCCGCCGCCGTCGACTCCGCCCGAGCGACGTACCTGCATGCGGCGCGGCTTCGCGATGCCAACCGGCCCTTCAGTCGCCAAGCCTCGATCGCCAAGCTCGTGTGCACCGACAACGCCATGCGTGTGACCACTGACGCCGTCCAGGTGCTCGGCGGCGCCGGCTACACCCGCGACTTCCCCGTGGAGCGGTACATGCGCGAAGCCAAGGTGATGCAGATCTTCGAGGGCACCAACCAGATCCAGCGCCTGGTGATCGGTCGCGACCTGCGTCGCTGACCCGAGCCGGGCCTCTCAACGAACAAGATCCCAAGAAATGGAGCAACACATGCAGCTCGACGGCACCTCGTCGATCGTGACCGGAGCCGCCTCCGGCCTCGGCCAGGCCACGGCAGCAGCGCTGGCCGCCCGCGGAACCCGTGTGTTCGGGCTGGACCTCGACGTCTCGAGCGCACCACCGGTCGAGAACGTCACCTACGTCCAGACCGACGTCACCGACCCGGAGGAGGTCGGGCGCGCAGTCGCCACGGCCGCCGAGGCGGCACCGCTACGAGTGGCGGTCAACTGTGCGGGCATCGGTCCGTCGGCACGCATCCTCGGCAAGAAGGGAGCCCACGACCTCGCCCTGTACGCCAAGGTCATCCAGGTCAACCTCGTCGGGACGTTCAACCTGCTCGCCCTGGCCGCCGAGGCCATGGCGCAGACAGCGCCGCTCGAGCACGGTCAGCGTGGAGTAGTCGTCAACACCGCATCGGTCGCGGCCTACGAGGGCCAGATCGGTCAAGCCGCGTACGCCTCGTCCAAAGGTGGAGTCGTCGGCCTGACCCTCCCCGCGGCTCGCGACCTGGCCCAGCACGGAATCCGGGTCAACACCGTCGCCCCGGGCATCGTCGAGACTCCGATGCTCGCCACCGTCAGCGAGGAGTTCCGAGCAGGCCTCGCCGATGGCATCCCCTTTCCGAAGCGACTGGCCGAACCCGCCGAGTTCGCACAGCTCGTCCTGTTCCTGATCGAGCACGACTACCTCAACGGTGAGACCGTCCGCATGGACGGCGCCCTTCGCATGGCCCCCCGCTGACCCGAGTGACAGCCAAGGAGAAAACAGCCTCATGACCACCGCAGTCATCGTCGACGTCGTCCGTACCGCTTCTGGCAAGGGCAAACCCGGAGGCGCACTGTCAGGTGTCCACCCCGTCGATCTGCTCGCCACCGTTCTCGAGGCCCTGGTGACCAGGAACATGCTCGACCCGGCCGTCATCGACGACGTCATCGCCGGCTGCGTCACCCAAGCCGCTGACCAGGCGCTCAACATCGCCAGGGTGTCCGCACTGACCGCAGGGCTTCCCGTCGAGGTGCCCGGCACCACCATCGACCGTCAGTGCGGCTCGTCCCAGCAGGCGGTGCACTTCGCCGCCCAGGGCGTCATGGCAGGGGCCTACGACATCGTGATCGCGGGTGGCGTCGAATCGATGAGCCGAGTCCCGATGTTCTCCTCAGCCGATGGTGGCCGACCTCAGGAGCCGCTGCGCGCCAGGTTCCCGTCTCTGCCCAACCAGGGCATCGGGGGAGAGCTGATCGCTGCCCGTTGGAAGCTCGACCGCGACGCCCTCGATGCGTACGCGGCCGAGTCGCACCGCCGTGCCGCCTTCCACGCCGAGGCAGGGGACTTCAACGACGAGATCGTGCCGGTGACCCTGCCGGACGGAAGCCAGCACATCGTCGACGAGACCGTCAGGCCCTCGACGACCGCCGAGGGACTCGCGGGCCTGGCCCCGTCGTTCCAGGACGACGACATCGCCGCTCGCTACCCAGAGATCTCCTGGTGCATCACCCCCGGGAACTCCTCGCCGCTGACAGACGGCGCCAGCGCGGCCCTGATCATGAGTGAGGCGAAGGCTCTCGAGCTCGGACTGAAGCCGCGAGCCCGATTCGTCGACTTCAGCGTCGTCGGCTCGGACCCCGAGATCATGCTCACCGGCCCGATCCCGGCAACCACCAGGATCCTCACGCGCGCCGGCTTGAGGATCGATCAGATCGACGCCTTCGAGGTCAACGAGGCATTCGCGCCCGTTCCCCTAGCGTGGGCAGCGGAGTTCGACGCCGACCCGGCAAAGCTCAATCCCCGAGGGGGCGCGATCGCGCTGGGCCACCCGTTGGGCGGGTCCGGCACGCGCCTGCTCGCCACGATGCTCAACCACCTGGAGGCGACCGGCGGTCGATACGGGCTCCAGACCATGTGCGAGGGCGGCGGAATGGCCAACGCCACGATCATCGAGCGGCTCGCCTGATCGCCGTCGCCTGACCAACAGCCACCCGGA
>NZ_JBHVGB010000207.1:0-9726 GCF_042801335.1 Nocardioides sp. NPDC057577
GTGGTGGCCCTTCGGGCCACTTACCATCCACAGGAGCGAGGACGTTCGCTCAACGCGAAAACAGGGTTTGAACTGGGAAAATAGATGGCAACGAGGGTCGTTGAGGCGTAGAGTCAGACCCATCACAACACCTCTTGAAGGAAGGGCTGGCGATGAGTCTCGGACACGACCTCGACCCCTGGGGCACCAACCCCAGCGACGCGATCGACGCCGCCCTGCAGGCCATCGAGTCCTCCCTCCGCGACCTGCTCTCGAGCGACCCTGCCTATTGGCGCACCGGGCAGAAGAAGGGCCTGCTGGAGCGGTTGGAGAAGTTCCAGGCCATGCAGGCCGCGGTGAGGCTCCGGGTGCTCGCGGCCGCTGGCGACATCGCCGAGGAGACCGGAGACAAGGATGCCTCCGCGTGGATGCGGGCCGAGCTCCTCCTCGACAAGGGTGTGGCCAGCTCCCAGATCAAGCTGGCGACCAAAGTGGCGAAGTACGACCTCGTCACAGCCGGTCTGGCCGAAGGCGTGGTGTCTCTGGACAAAGCCCGCGTCATCACCCGGGCGTTGGACAAGGTCCATGCCGACCCGGTCGCGAGCGCCGAGGACCTGGCCCTGGCCGAAAAGCTCCTCGCGGACTACGCGACCCAAATGACGGCGAACGAGCTCCGCATCATCGGCCGGAAGATCCTCACCGAGGTCGACCCCGCCCGGTTCGAAGACGCCGAAGCCAAGGCCCTCCTCGCCGAGGAGGAACGCGCCCACCAGAAGACCGCGCTCCGGGTCTGGGACAACCACGACGGAACCGCCGGGTTCGACGGCGTCTTGCCGACCTCGATCGGGATGCGGTTCAAACGACTCGTCGAGGCCTACGCCCAACCCCGCAAACAACAACTGGTCGAGAAAGGTGCAGGCTTGCCGCCGTGGGAGAGGTTAATGGGCCAGGGGTTCTCCCGCCTGTTGGAGACCCTCGACCCCGCCGGCCTGCCCCGCCACGGTGGGGATGCGACCACCATCAACGTGGCCATCAGTCTCGAGGAGCTCCGCAAGGACCTCGGCATCGCCACCCTGGGTTACGACGAGACCAACGGGACCACGATCACCGCCGCCGAAGCCCGCAAGCTGGCGTGCAACGCCACCATCATCCCCTGGGTCCTCGGTGGTGACGGCGAGGTCCTCGACGCCGGCCGGGCCAGCAGGTTCTTCCAACCGATCCAGCGCAAGGCGCTGCGGCTACAGCAGAAGTGCTGCCAGGCCGAAGGGTGTGACATGCCCCCCGAATGGTGCGACGCCCACCACCTCGATCCCTGGGCTGCAGGTGGCAGGACCAACCTGAAGGACGGGGTCTTGTTGTGTCCGCATCACCATCGTCTGGCACACGCCCCGGCGTACGTCCATGAGCGACTACCAGATGGCACCATCCGATTCACCCGCCGCACCTGATTCCGATCAGACCGCGGGCCACTTTCCGTCCACAACCTGCCCTCGATCCGAGTTATCCACAGCCTCGAGGTCGCTCCTTGCTCGACAACTGCGAGCCGGGAATCGTGGCGCCCATGGGATACCAAACAGACTTCGTCGGATACCTCCAGATCCTGCCTGAGCTCAACGAGGACGAACGCGAGCTCATCAACCGGATCTCCGGCTCGGTCTACGTCGACCGCCGCGAAACCGGGTTGCGAGCACTCGACAACGACAACGCCGCTGCGCTGGCCCTCCAGAGAACGGCGCCTCGCGGATGGTCCAACTGGTCGGCCTGCCCCCAGGGCTGCTGTCTGAGCTACGACGGCGGGGACAAGGCCAACCACATGGTGCCCTGGCTGAAGTTCCTCATGTCGACATACCTGACACCCGGCGCGGCCGCTTCCGGCCGCGATGGGTTCGAGACCTTCACCTGCGATCACGTTCTCAACGGGATGGTGGTCGGTTCCCGAAGGGACAACCGGGAGCTCTATTCGATCACTGCGCGCGACAACGACGTCGAGGTCGAGCTGCTCTGGCCGGGAGTCAAGGACTGGAGCAGCTACCCACCGCTTGCCTACCAGGCCGAGATCGACCGTTTCCGCCAATGGGTGGTCGATCAGCCGTCGGTCGACACTCCAGAGGACTGGCCGCGATGGTCCTAGAACGCTTCCAGCATGCGTGTGACCGTCGTCATGTCCGGCTGGCATCACGTCAGTCCGAAACGGGCTTGGACGCGTGTTCCACGCCGTTCCTAGGCTGCGGATCCAGCGGCCTCCCTCCAGGGAGAGCCATCGCGGAGAGGGCAATCGCATGGGCATGGAGTTCGATCGGCGTTCACTCTTCAAGGTCGGCGCGAGCGTCGTTGGCGGCGGCACGCTGGCCGCGAGCGGGCCGGGAATCCAGCAGGCGGCACAGGCCGCCTCGGTCCCCGAGCGGAGGCTCACGCGCAACGGGGTGGTGGTCGGGTTCGTCATCGGCGAGCCCAAGGTCGTCGACCAGGGCACCCAGGCAGTCGTCGAGGTGCCGGTGCTGGCCGAGGGCGGGAACCGGCTGGCGGTGACCCAGCGCGTACGGCCCAGCGCCGCCGAGCAGATCGCTGCCGGCATCACCTACGGCACCCTCGTCGACTTCGTGGTCAAGCGCGGCGAGGTCGTCGTGGACGACGACCAGACCCAGCCCTTCCACACGGTGCTGACCAAGTCGGCGAGGCCGGTCTTCGCGACGCAGAGATACGGCCCCGAGCTCGCCCCGCGCGACGGCAGCCCGGGCGCGATGGTCGCCGCCGGCTGGGTCTACGCCAAGAGCGCCCGGACCATCACGATCGGCGACGGGCGGCAGGTCACCGAGGACATCGCCGGTCGCCCGCTCCCCCGGCCGAGCAAGCGCTACGAGGAGACCTACCGGGTCGCGCCCGACGTCGAGGTCTACCGAGTGGACACGTCGAGCTGGTCTGCCTCGCAGCCCTCGACGTTCGCCGCGGTGCCGGTGACGCGCGACTACGCCTACAGCACCACGAACCGGCAGGCCGCGTTCGTCGTCTTCGACCGCGACTTCCGGGAGGCCGACGACGCCCGGGTGCGTCAGATCTTCTACTTCACGCCGCAGGACGCCTCGGACGGCAAGCCGGTGTGGGACGTACCCACGCAGAGCGACCTGCTCACCGACAAGGGCGTCGACCCGGTCTCGGGGCAGCGCTACGTGGACATCGTCGCGACCGGTGTCGCCGCGGCGCCCTACACCCGTAGCACCGAGCCCTTCGAGATCGTGCCCGACACCTTCTACTTCGTCGGCGACAACGAGGTGTCCTGCTACCTGTTCAACACCGACATGGGCACCCGGAACCGGCGCGACAACCGGCTGGTCTTGCTCGACACCGGCTGGCCCAACAGCGGTTACCAGTACTGGAAGAACATCGAGGCGATGGGCTTCGACCCACGCGACATCGACGACATCATCATGGCCCACGGGCACGGCGACCACTACGGCACCACGGTCGAGCTGGTCACCATGATCGAGAACGCCGGCGGCACGGTCCGGCTGCACTCGCCGCGCGAGGACATCGTCGGCCTGGGGCAGGACGCCGTGGGCAACACCTGGAACCTGCCACCCGCGCTGCCGGCGACCGAGACCCTGATCAGGGAACGCAGCGACTTCCTGGTCTACGACGAGTGGATGGACTTCGGCAACGTACGCCTGATGCCGCTGTGGTCGCCCGGCCACACCCCCGGGTCGGCCTCGTTCGTGTTCGAGGTGAAGGACCCTCGCGACGGCAGGCGGCTGACCTTCGGCTACATGGGCGGCTACGGCTGGAGCCCGAAGATCGTCTCGCCGACCAACGGCTGGCAGCGACTGGGCTTCCCCTACAACCTCGCCTGGCTCCAGCAGCGCGTCGCACCCGACTACGTCACCGGCCAGCACGCCAACCAGTTCCCGCTGGTCGAGATCTACCAGGCCCTCAAGGCCTACAACAACGACCGGGCCAACCGCGACCGCCAGCTGACCATGCTCGACGCGATGGTCCCGGGCGAATGGGTCAACTACCTCGAGAAGAGGTACGCCACCGCCACCAACGCCATCGCCGACACCCAGCCCGGCTACCAGAGCATCGAGACCTACGGCCCGTTCAAGCCCGGCCGCGAGAACGGCGCCCAGGACGTACGCGTCCGGCTGGTCGACGGCGGCCAGGTGCAGCACGGCTACGACCGCGCACTCAACCGCAACCCGCGGATCCCGCTCCTGGCCGACGGCATCAACATCAAGATCGACAGCTTCGTCCACGACCCCGACGGCTGGTACGTCCAGTTCGAGCTCGACGTCCTCGACTCCTACGGAGGCTTCCTCCCCGGCGTCGGCCCCGTCGAGTCCATCCGCCCCGAGGTCACCGAGATCCTGCGTACGCAGCGTTTCGGGAGCCGCGCCGAGGCGGAGGCGGTGCTCGCCACGGTCAGCGCGGGCGGGACCTACCGGGTCGACCTGACCCCGGCCAGCGCCATCGTCATCCCCACCGACGGCTCCCCCGCTCTCGAGGCCGACTGACGGCGACGCCTCAGCTGTCCTCGGACTCCAGCCGTTCGGTCTCGAGGCGTAGCGCCTCGATCACGCCGGTGACCCAGCGTCCGATGGCGGCGAGCTCGTCCTGATCGAAGCCCTGGTTCATCTGCTCGATCCGCTGGGCGAGCCCGGCCGCCGTCGGACGTGAGGTCTGCTGGAAGTGTGGTGTGGTGTGGATCCGGAACGACCGGCGATCGCGGGAGCTGCGCTCGCGGCGTACGTAGTCCGCGGCGACCAGCTTGTCGACGATCTTGGTGACGGCGGCGTTGCTCAGGCCGGTGGCGGCGGAGAGCTCCCCGGGGGTGATGCCGTCGGGGTGACGGGCCACGAGGTCGAGCATCTTGTGCTCGCTGTTGCCGACACCCAGCCGGCGGGCGATGGCCTCGTGGAACATCACCACATGGAGACTCAGCTCCGCACCGAGTCGGTTGCCGTCCTCGGACATGTGGGCTCCTAATTTGTTTCACCTTGGTGAAATAACAGGCTAGTCTCCGGCCATGAAGATCGAGCTGTCGCCACCCCGGGCGACCACGGAATCCCTGACCTTCGCCGGCGCCCTGCTCCGGTGCTACGTCGCCGCCCTGCTCGTGGGTGCTCCGCTCGCGGCACTGCTGCTGACCCCGGGGCTCATGCGCAGCCGGGTCGCCCTGGTGCCGGGGATCACCTCGTTCGGCATCACCGCGTTCCTGGTGCTGTCCTTCCTGCTGATCGCGGTGGCACCCCGCCTCTCGGCCCGGGTCGCACCCGGTGCCGGATGGCGGCCGGGCCTGGTGCGCAAGGTCGGCCCCGCGCTCCGTCGCGAGCTGCCTCGTCAGTGGTGGGGCCGGGCCGGCGAAGCGCTGCTGATCTTCGTCGCCTCCCAGCTGACCGGCGGCTTCATCGCCTGGATGATGCCCTACATCTGGGCCGACCCGGCTTCGACCGACGACCACGTGATCTGGGTGCTCCACTACCCCAACTACGCGACCCAGGCGGTCTCGATGTACCTCGTCATCTGCCTGGCGGCTGCCTGGTTCGGCACCCGGCTGCGCCAGCTCGCCGTCGACATCGAGTTCGTGGACCACGGACAGCCGGTGTCATAGCCGGCCCGGCCGACGGCTAGCCCCGCAGCACGGCGCGGAGCCGACCCACCTGGGCGGTCCGCTCGGCCAGCCGCTGCTCGTCAAGACTTCTGGCCTGCGCAGCGGCAAGGAGCTCATGAGTACGCCGCACCGCGGTCGCGTCGTGGGCGACGAGCGATGCGACCAGGTCGGCGAGAGTGGCGTCGAGCTCGGCCGCCGGCACGACGCTCTGCGCCAGGCCGATCCGCTCGGCCTCCGCGGCGCCGACCTTACGAGCCGTGGCGCAGATCTCGAGCGCTCGCGAGTAGCCCACGGCATCGACCAGCGGCTTCGTGCCGGCCAGGTCGGGGACCAGCCCCAGCGCCGGCTCCTTCATGCAGACCCAGGCGTCCTCGGCCATGATCCGCAGGTCGCACGCCAGCGCCATCTGGAAGCCCGCACCGATCGCGTACCCGTCGACGACGGCGATCGAGATGAACCTCGGGTCGGCCAGCGCCGCGAACGGCCGCTGGTACTCCCCGATCAGGTCGATGACCTCCTGGTCGCTCCGCGCCAGCGTCGCGACCAGGCTGCCCTCCACCTCGGTCTGACCCGGGTCGACCAGCGACAGGTCCAACCCGGCCGAGAACGTGCCCCCGGCACCGCGCACCACGACGACCCGCACCTCGTCCGGGAGCGAGTCGAGGAACCCCGCGATCGCCGCCCACATCGCCGGATGCTGCGCATTGCGTACGTCAGGACGGTCCAGCAGCACTGTCGCCACCGCACCGTCGACACTAAGACCGACACCTGGCTCGTTCACGTTCATGGCTTCGCTGATCCCTTCGGGCAGGAGCGCGTCAGGCGACGCGGCACACCAACGTAGAGGACCTTCTGCGTTGGTGTGACCGCGCCCCGGCGCGTCAGGGTCTCGCCGCAGCGACCAGTTCCTCCCGGAGCGGGTCGGTGTCGCTAGTGATCCTGCGGCGACGCAACCACCAGACGTACGCAGGTGCGGCCGTCGACGCGGTCGAGGTCGATCGTGCCGCCGTGCGCCCGGGCGATCTCGCGGACGATCGTCAGGCCGAGACCCGGGTCTTGCGGCCAGGTGTGGTCCGGCAGGCCGTCACCCTCGTCGGTGACCGCGAGGACCGCACCGCCGGGCACGGCACCGACCAGGACCTCGATGTCACCGGCGCCGTGTCGGATCGCGTTGTCGACGAGGTTCGACAGGGCCCGGTCCAGCCGGGTGGCGTCGCCGTGGACCTCGACGGGGCGTGGCGCCACCAGCTCGAGGCCACGGCTTCCTGAGGCTGCCCGGAACCGCTCCACGACCCGCCCGGCCAGGGCCACCAGGTCGACCGGACGCGACTCGATCGGCAAGGACAGAGCCCCGGAGCCGGCGCGCTCGAGAAGATCCTCGGCCAGTGCGATCAGGCGTCGCACCTCCTCCTCGACCGAGCTCAGGGCGACCCTCAGCTCCTCGGGCGTCCTCGGCCGAGCCAGCGCGAGCTCGATCTCGGTGAGCATCAGCGCGAGCGGCGTACGCAGGTCGTGGCTGGCATCGGCGACGAACCGCCGCTCCCGCTGCAGGCCGTCGTCGAGGCGCCCGATCATCGCGTTGAGGGTGAGCGCGAGCCGGCGCAGCTCGTCCTCGGCCTCCGGGACCGGCAGGCGTTCACCGGCGCTGCGCGCCGAGATCGTCGCCGCGTGGGAGCGCATCCGCTCGATCGGCCGCAGGCCCACGCCGGCGACGAGGTAGCCGAGCCCGCCGGCGAGGGCCAGGGCGATCGGACCAGCGATCAGCAGCTGGTTGCGCAGGGTGGTGAGGGCCTCGTCCGCGTCCTGACGCGACGTACCGACGACCAGAAAGCCCTCCTCGACCGGCTTGACCAGGAGCAGGAGCCGCTCCCGTTCCGGATCAGGTCGCCCCGCGGCTGCGGCGTCGTCGTCGAAGACGGTCACGGTCTTCACGAGCCAGCCGCCCCGGGCCGACGCCCGCAGCTCGGCGGCATCGAGAAGCGGGCCCGCGACGAGCTCCGAGGACGCCTCGACTTCACCTCCCACGGTGAGGACCTGGGCGTGGACCTCGCCGCCGAGGGCCGAGACGGCTTCCACCAGGTCGCCGTCCTCCGCCTCGAGCCGGTCGGCCTCGGCTCCGACCGAGTCGCGCAGGCGGTCCTCGAGCGCATCGCTGACCCGCAGCTGGACCAGGAGGCCGAGGCCGGTGACCGCGATCACCGTCGCGGCCAGGAACGCGAGCGCGACCCGGGTGCGCAGCGGCCACCGCGCCGGCGACCAGCCCCTCATGACGTCTCCGCGGTGAGTCGGTAGCCCACGCCGCGTACGGTCTGCAAGGTGCTCACGCCGAAGGGCCGGTCGATCTTCGCGCGCAGATAGCGCACGTAGACGTCGACGACGTTGGAGGTGACGTCGTGATGGTCGCCCCACGCCAGACCGAGCAGCTGCTCGCGGGTGAGCGCCTGGTCGTGCCGTCGCATGAGGGCCTCGAGCAGGGTGAGCTCCCTTGTCGACAGCGACAGCTCGGCCGCCCCGCGCCAGGCCCGCCTCGCCGCCGGGTCCATCCGCAGGTCGCCGACCTCCAGCACCACCGGCCTGGGCACGGGGCCGCGCCGGGCCAGTGCGCGCATCCGGGCCAGCAGCTCCTGGAAGGCGAACGGCTTGGCCAGGTAGTCGTCGGCACCGCTGTCCAGGCCGGCGATGCGATCCACGACCGCGGTGCGTGCGGTCAGCATCAGGATCGGGGTCCACACCCGCGCGGCACGGACCCGGCGACAGACCTCGAACCCGTCGATGTCGGGCAGCATGACGTCCAGCAGGATCACGTCGTACTCGCCACCGCGGGCCGACGCGAGAGCCTGCGCGCCGGTTCCGACGGAGTCGACGACGCCGCCGCGCTCGGTGAGCCCGCGGGCGACGAGCGCGGCGAGCTTCGCCTCGTCCTCGACCAGCAGCACCCGCACGTGCTCATGCTAGGCGCGCAGATGAGCGCCGGATGAGAGCCTCATCGACTCCTCATCAGATCGGCCTAGCGTGAGAGACATGAAGATCAAGCTGAACCACAAGAGCATCGCGGTTGTCATCGCAGGCGCGGCCGTGGTCACTGCCGGAACCGTCGGCGCAGCACGTGCACTGTCCGGCGACGAGGACACCACCGAGCGGCCCATCCCCGCCTCCGCGCTCGATCAGGCCGAGCAGGCCGCGCTGGACGAGACCGGCGGCGGCAAGGTCACCGGGACCGAGGTCGACGACGAAGAGAGCAAGTACGAGGTCGAGGTGACCCTCGAGAACGGCGACCAGGTCGACGTCCAGCTCGACGAGCACTTCCAGGTCGTCGGCACCGACGGTGACCACGACTCCGGCTCCGACGACTGACCCGAGGACGTACGATGCCTCGCCTCGCCGTCGCCCTCACCTGCTGTCTGGTGGCGCTGACCGGGTGCGGCGCCGATCCTGTCGCCACGAAGGCGACCGATACCGATCCCAGCGAGTTCACGACCGAGGTAACGAACCCCTGGTTCCCGCTCGAGCCGGGAACGCGCTGGACCTACCGCGAGACCACCGAGGACGGCGAAACCCTCGACGTGATCGTCACCGCCACCTCGGTCACCCACGAGATCGCCAACGGCGCCACCGCCCGGGTCGTACGCGACACCGTCACCCGCGACGGAGAGGTTCTCGAGGACACCCTCGACTGGTACGCCCAGGACGGGGCCGGCACGGTCTGGTACCTCGGCGAGGACACCGCCGAGTTCGAGAGCGGACAGGTCGCCACCCGCGAGGGGTCGTTCGAGGCCGGGGTGGACACGGCCCGGGCCGGAGTCATCATGCCCGCCTCGCCGGAGGTCGGGACGAGCTACCGGCAGGAGTTCTACAAGGGCCATGCCGAGGACGAGGGCG
Source organism: Nocardioides sp. NPDC057577 (assembly GCF_042801335.1). Lineage (NCBI taxonomy): Bacteria > Bacillati > Actinomycetota > Actinomycetes > Propionibacteriales > Nocardioidaceae > Nocardioides > Nocardioides sp. NPDC057577. Next base: position 9,461 of record NZ_JBHVGB010000207.1, read on the forward strand.
AGGTCCTCGCGACCGGCCGGCATGCGACGGTGCCCGCCGGCGACTACCGCGACCTGCTGCTGACCGCCGACACCACGCCGCTCGAACCCGACGTGCTGGAGCACAAGTACTACGCGTCGGAGGTGGGACTGGTGCTCACCATCGACAAGGAGACCGGCGGTCGCGAGGAGCTCCTCTCGGTCACGCAGGTCTCATCTGCGGAGGCTCGCCGCGCCGGCGAAGCACGGCTGGGCGAGGCGTACTGACCTTGCACCGCAGGCCCGGCG
>NZ_JBHVGB010000208.1:0-9716 GCF_042801335.1 Nocardioides sp. NPDC057577
CGTTATGGCGCGGTGCGCTGGCCCCGCGGGGTCCCGGCACCCCACCACACTAAATCCCCCCGGCCCACCCCCCGGGGGCCGCTCGGTTGCCGGGGGGGCGCCCCCGCCGGGGCCCCCACCTCCCGCAAGCCCGTTTGAAACGGGTCATGGAATGCGGCAAAGCATCAACCGCGTCGCTCAATCTTCCACGAGGTAGCCCTGGCACCTGAGAGACAGTAAGTCGAACGCCATGTGTACGACGGGCGCCACCACCCCGAAGCTGCATAGATTCCATTGCTGCAGGTAATGACTAGCCGCCACTCACCCGTGCCGCCGGAACATTGGGCTCGGACGGTACTCGTACTAACCTTTTCGGACAGGCATGGCGAAGGTATTGCCTGCGCCACCCCGGCGCTACCAACTACGAGTCCTGCACTCAGCGTGACCGCGGCCAGCAGGCCGGTTAGAAGTTTTCGCATCAGACCCTCCGAGTGGTTTCGATAGTTGCGTCAGCGGACTTTACCCAGAGACGTCGTGCTCGACACCGCTTTTGAAAATCGCCGCTGCCTGTGGAGGTCTAGGACGTGATCGTGTGCCGCTGACCGACATCATCTTCTGATGCGGAGCCTCCTGATGCCGGGAATCGTCAGCGCGGCACGATCCTCATTGCTCGGAGAGGCCTCGGTCTCGCGAACACCGGGCGCGTGTTGGACTGACCGTCGTGCTGTTGGTTTCGACGGTCCGCAAAGGAGCGCGCTTTACAGAAACGCCAGTTTGCTCTCAGCGACGACTCAGCGAGAGGTGGCAGGCTAGAGATGTGAACATGCCTGCCGCCCTGAGCGGGAAGTCGCGCGTGCCGGTCGTCAATGACGTTAAGGCCGTGTGCACATCGCCGCGCCGGGAGAAGGTTTTGGTGCAGCGATCCTGCCGCGTACTGGACCGGCCATTCATCCGCGCGGAGATGCGTGGGTACGAGTTCCTCACCATCGGCAACGCGCTGGATGACCACGCCCGCTACTTTCGCAGCAGGACCGGGGGCGAGAGCGAACCGCGGCTGATCCATACGACGCACCGCATCGGCTACGTCGTGAAGGAGCCGTGAGCAGCGCCGTGACCACGCCGGCAACCAGCTCGCGCTACCGCGGCTCTTTGGCGGGCCGGGTCACCCTGCTGACGACCCTCGCGGTCGCCGGGTCGATCGCGCTGATCGCGGTGGGTCTCTACTTCGTCGTACGCATCCAGCTGCAGGCCAACATGGACGAGTCGCTGCTGAGCCGGGCGACGGCCGCGGCTGAGAGCCCGTTGCTGATCCGCAACACCCGCACCGGGGAGACCGTCCCGACCTGGGTTCTCAACGCTGGCGACATCCAGGTCGCAGAGGTGAGCGACCACGACTACTGGTCGCCGACGAAGGAGAGCTTTCCGCGGCCCGGCGCACCCGAGGTGAAGGTCGCCACGCGGGATGTGTCGACGGTGGTGCGCACCATCGTGACGGAGGACGGGACCTTCCGGGTCGTGACCGTGCCGATCTCCGGCAGCGATACCGCGCTGATGCTGGCGCAGTCGCTCGAGCCGCAGCAGGAGATGTACAAGCGGCTCGGGCTCGTCGTGCTCTTGTTCGGCGCTGCTGGCGTCGTCGCGGCGGCGTTCGCAGGGTGGGTCGTCGCAACGGGCGGGCTGCGGCCGGTGCGACGACTGACCGCGTCGGTCGACCGGATCGCGACCACCGAGGACCTCACCCCCCTGCCGGTCGAGGGCGACGACGAGATCGCCCGGCTGGCGACGTCGTTCAACCGGTTGCTCTCAGCGGTCTCGGCCTCCCAGGACCGGCAGCGGCAGCTGGTGGCGGACGCGTCGCACGAGTTGCGTACGCCGCTGACCTCGCTCCGCACCAACGTCGAGCTGCTCACCCAGGCCGACGCCTCGATCTCAGGTGAGCAGCGGGCCGACCTGCTGGGCGACATCCGGGCCCAGATCGAGGAGCTCACCAACCTGATCGGCGATCTCGTCGAGCTGGCCCGCGATGCCCCGGCCGAGCCGACGCTGGAGACGGTGGATGTCTCCGAGGTGGTGGATCGGGCGATCTCCCGGGTGCGTCTGCGCGCACCGTCGGTGACCTTCACCGAGGAGATGGCGCCGTGGTGGGTCCTGGGCGACGCCAGCTCGTTGGAGCGTGCGGTCACCAACCTGCTCGACAACGCCGCCAAGTGGTCGCCCGAGTCGGGCACGGTGCACGTCTCGCTCCACGATGGGGTGCTCAACGTCGACGACGAGGGTCCGGGCATCGCCGAGGACGACCTCCCCTACGTCTTCGACCGGTTCTACCGCTCTACCGAGGCCCGTTCGATGCCCGGTTCCGGGCTCGGGCTCGCTATCGTCCGGCAGGTCGCCGAGCGCACCGGCGGATCGGTCTCCGCAGCCCGTTCCCCGCACGGTGGCGCACGAATGACCATGCGACTGCCCGGCTCGACCTCTCCCCGGCCGACCGAAACGGCCACGACTGTGTTGAACGATTGAGGGTTGAACTCTTGAAGTACGCCGTCCTCGCGCCCGCTCTGCTGGCGCTGCTCTCCCTCGCTGCCTGCGGAGCCGAGGAGCCCGCCGAGCCGGCGGCCTCCGCGTCAGCCTCGGGCGATGCCTCCAAGGAGACGTTCAACCCGTGCGACGGGCTCGACATCACCCCCGTCGAGAAGGCCCTCGGCGCCCAGCTCCGCGTCGAGAAGGGCACCTCGGCGGCACCCCGCTGCGCATTGCTTCCCGAGGAGTCGGGCGGGACCGCGTACGAGCTGAACTACCTGCCCTTCGACGGCACCCTCGCGGAAGCGTGGAAGACCATGGACGTGAAGTCCGGGGACGTCAGCGAGCCCGAGGTCAAGGGCGCCGAGGACGCCCGGCTGGTCAAGCAGCAGGGCGTCAACTCGTACGCCGTCACCGGCTTCGTCCAGAACGGCACCCTGATCCAGAGCTTCAACTCCGTCGACCTGGAGCCCTACGACGGCGACGCCATGGACCGCGCCGCCCAAGCCCTTCTCGAGCAGCTGAGCGCCAACGCCCCGTAGCCGAGGCGTCCGCCCCGTCGGCCGAGGCGTCACGCGCGTCGGTCGAGATGGCGTACGCATGCCAACTCGGCCGACCGGAGCGACGCTTCGGCCGACGCTGGCGACTTCTCGGCTAGTGCTTCTTCGTCTCGCGCCAGGAGCGCTCGAAGGGGAGGCGCCAAGCGTGGGGGGCGATCAGCTGGTGGATAGAGTTGGGGCCCCAGGAGCCGGGGGCGTAGAGGCGCACCGGCGGAGGGTTGTCGAGCAGCGGCTGGGAGATCTCCCAGAGCGTCTCGATGCCCTCGGCGGTGGTGAAGAGCGTGTGGTCGCCACGCATGGCGTCGTGGATGAGGCGTTCGTACGCCTCGAGGACGCCCGTCGAGGAGCTCGTCTCCTGGGTGGCGAACTGCATGGAGAGCTTCTCCAGCTTCATGCCGGGCCCGGGGCGCTTGCCGTAGAACGACAGCGACATCTTCGACTGGTCGGCGAGGTCGAAGGTGAGGTGGTCGGGGCCCTGGGTGCCGGCGCCGGAGTTGGCCGGGAACATCGTCAGCGGCGGCTCCTTGAACGCGATCGAGATGATCCGCGCACCCTCGGCCAGCTTCTTCCCGGTGCGCAGGAAGAACGGCACGCCCGCCCATCGCCAGTTGTCGATGATCACCTTCATCGCGATGAAGGTCTCGGTGTCGGAGTCGTCGGCGACCTCGTTCTTGCCGCGGTAGCCGGAGTATTGACCACGCACCACGTTGCGCGGGTCCAGCGGCCGGATCGACCGGAAGACCTTGTTCTTCTCCTCGCCGATCGGGTCGGGGGCCAGCGAGGTCGGCGGCTCCATCGCCATGAACGCCAGCACCTGCATCAGGTGGGTCACGACCATGTCGCGGTAGGCGCCGGTGCTCTCGTAGAACGCGGTGCGTCCCTCCAGGCCCAGCGTCTCGGGGATGTCGATCTGGACATGGTCGATGAAGTTGCGGTTCCAGATCGGCTCGAAGAGTCCGTTGGCGAAGCGGAAGGCCAGGATGTTCTGCGCGGCCTCCTTGCCGAGAAAGTGGTCGATCCGGAAGATCTGCTCCTCGGAGAAGACCTCGTGGATCTTCGCGTTGAGCTCCTTCGCCGACTCGAGGTCGGTGCCGAAGGGCTTCTCCATGATGATCCGAGCGCGCTCGACGAGGTCGGCCTCCTCGAGCTGACGGATCACGTCCTGAGCGGCCTTCGGCGGCACGCTGAGGTAGTGGAGGCGGCGCACATCGCTGCCGAGCCCCTGGAGCTTCTTCTCGGCGAGCTTCACCGCGTCGGCGAGCGCGTGCGGACCCTCCTTGGTCGAGACGTAGGAGAGCATCCCCCCGAACGCCGCCCAGCGCTCGTCGGTGATGTCGCCCTTGCCGAACTCCTCGCACGCCTCGCGAGCGAACTCGATGAACTGCTCGTCGGAGAGATCCTCCAGCGATGTGCCGACGATCTGGGCATCCGTCATCAGCCCGGCCTCGTTGAGTCTGAGCAGGCCAGGAAGGAGTTTGCGGCGCGCCAGATCACCCGTCGCACCGAAGAGCACGATCACATGTGGCAGGGCTTTGTCATCGATGGTCGCCATGATGAGTCCACGGTAGTCCTCGTTTTATGAACGATCCAATAGACAACGGCCGCCGTCTCAACGTGTCGCCGTCTTTTCACCCGTTTGATCATCTGCCGAGGGAAGCGCGCACCCGGTCGGCCTTCAAGCGTGCCTCCGCTGCCTCCTCGGCGACGTCGGATCTGACCGTGATCCCGCCTCCCGTGCCGATCTGCCAGGTGTGGGTGTCGTGGGTCGTCAGCGTGCGGATGATGACGCCGAGATCGGCCGGCCCGTCACCGGAGATCCAGCCGAAAGCACCTGCGTACGCCGCCCTCGGGCCACCCAGCTCGCGCTCGGCGCGCTCGATGACCTCCATCGTGCGCAGCTTGGGCGCACCGGTCATCGAGCCCGCCGGGAAGAGCCTGCGCAGCGCCTCGATCGTGGTGATCTCTTCGCTGAGCCGGCCCCTGACGGTCGTGACCAGCTGGTGCACGGTCTCGTAGGACTCCACCTGCATCAGCCCGGGCACCTCCACCGTCCCCGGCTCGCAGACCATCGCCAGGTCGTTGCGGAGCAGGTCGGTGATCATCAGGTTCTCGCTACGGAGCTTCGGATCGGTCCGCAGCAGCTCCGCGTTGGCGGCATCCTCCTGTGCGGTGGCGCCACGTGGGGTCGTGCCCTTGATCGGCCTCGTCTCGATCGTGCGGTCCTCGTCGATGAGCGCATATCGCTCGGGGCTCGAGCTCAGCAGCCACGCTCGATGGTTCGCGACGTCGTGCTGGAGGAAACCTGCGTACGGAGCGGGGTTGATGCTCCGGAGCCGCAGATAGGTCTCCACCGGGTCGGCCTCGGCGTGGACCGTGGTGCGGTAGGTCAGGTTGGCCTCGTAGGTGTCGCCGGCCCGGAGTGCCTCCTGGACCTCGTCGAAGGCGGCGGCGTAGGCGGAGCGTCGGGGTAGTCCGGTAGCGAACTGCCTATTACTGGCGGGTATATGGGCAGTTCGCTCCCGGACTACCCCGACATGGTCGAACAGCCGCACATGCGAAGGCCGCATCCATACGGCGTCAGGTACGTCCGCCGACGGGGTCGCGGGGAGGTCCGCGCGGCAGGCGTAGCCGAGGTAGCCGAACCACTGCTCCCCCGGGCCGACCTCGCTTTCCAGGACCCGCCAGATGTCGTCGCCGACCACCGCGGACCGGCCGCCGGCGTGACGTAGCACCTCGCGGCGCGCGGCGGAGTAGGTCAGCGAGACGTCGTCGTCCTCCAGCCAGCCGATCAGGGACCGGGTGCCCGACCACTCGCGGGCGCCGCCACCGTCGAGCCAGACGCAGCGGGGGTGGGCGACGGCGACCTCCGCGAAGAGGTCCTCGACGCTCATCGTGACTCCGGCGGTCGACCCAAGAAGTTCGCGACCATCGCCGCCCCGTGCTGGGAGAGCACCGACTCGGGGTGGAACTGGACGCCCTCGAGCGGCAGCTCACGATGACGTACGCCCATCACGACCCCGTCCTCGGAACGGGCCGTCACCTCCAGGACATCGGGGATCGAGACGGCCGCGAGCGAGTGGTAGCGGACCGCCTCGAGCGGCGACGGGATGCCCGCGAAGACTCCCCGCGCGTCGTGCGTCACCTGGGCGACCTCTCCGTGTGCCGGCTCGATCCGGTCGACGACGCCGCCGTAGGCGGTCACCAGCCCCTGCATGCCCAGGCAGACCCCGAGGACGGGCCGCCCCGCGTCCAGGAGTACGTCCCGCCCGACCGCGAAGTCCGCCGGGTCGGCAGGGTGGCCGGGCCCGGGCGAGAGCACCACGTGGGTGTAACCGGCGAGGTCACCGAGCTTCACCTCGTCGTGCTCCACCACGTCCGGAAGGACCCCGCTGACCTGCGCGATCATGTGGACGAGGCTCCACACGTAGGAGTCGTGGTGATCGACCACCACCACCCGCGCGCTCATTGTGCGAGCAGGTCGCTGACGACGTCGTGGATGAGGTCGTAGCCGCGCTCGGTGAGGACCGACTCCGCGTGGAACTGGATGCCGGCGTAGTGGGGCCCGGAGATGGCGTGGATGTCACCCGTCTCGGGATCGGCATCCACCGACACCCCCGTTGGCAGCTCGGTGGATCCCACCCGGCCGACGAAGGTGTTGTAGAAACCGACCCGCTCGCGGCGCGGCCGTCCACCGAACCCGAGACCGACGCGGGTCTGGGTGCCCTGGAAGACGATGTCCTTGTAGTGCAGCCCGATTCCGAGCTGGTGGCACAGCGCCTGGTGGCCGAGGCAGACCGCCAGGAACGGCTGCTCGGTCTCGAGCAGCGACGCGACGGCCGCACGCAGCTTGGCCATCTTCGGGTCGGAGCCGTCGCGCGGGTCGCCCGGCCCGGGCCCGACGATCACCAGATCAGCACCCTCGAAGGCACCATCGGCGTAGTCCTCGTGCCGGACCACCGACGAGGTCATCCCGAGCACCCGCAGGACGTGGCGCAGCATGCGTACGAAGTCGTCCTCGCCGTCCAGGATCACCGCGTGCTTGCCGGCGAGGTGGGCCGAGGGCTCCTCGTCGGCCTGGTCGGTGAGCCAGAACGACGACAGCCGGCGGTTGCGGGCGGCCAGGGTCAGCAGCAGGTCCTCGTCGTTGACCAGCTCGGACACATCCTGTGCCAAAGCAGGCGCGGCCGGCACCAGCCCGAAGGCCGACAGGATCCCGCCGGCCTTGGCGTGCGTCTCCGCGACCTCGTAGACGGGGTCGGAGTCGCGCACCAGGGTCGCCCCAGCACTCACCTTGAGCTCGCCGCTCAGCGACACGTCGGCGGTGCGGATCACAATCGGCGAATCGACCGTCGGCGCGCCGGACTCGTCACGACCGAGCAGCGCGAGGGCGGCGCCGTAGTAGCCACGGCCCTCCGGCTCGTACTTCTTGATCAGGCGGCACGCGTTCTCCACCGGCGAGCCGGTGACCGTGGCGGCGTACATCGTGTCGCGCAGGATCTCGCGCGGGTCGCGGGCCGAGCGACCGGCGAGGAGGTACTCGGTGTGGATCAGCCGCGACATCGGCTTCAGGAACGGCCCGAGCACCTGGCCGCCCTGGTCGCAGATGTCGCACATCATCTTGAGCTCCTCGTCGACCACCATGAACAGCTCGTAGACCTCCTTCTGATCCGCCAGGAAGTCGGTCAGCTGCCCCTTGAGGTCGTGGGCGATCTTCTCCGGCGTTCCCTCGAGATCGCGCGGCAGCCGGAACGTGCCGGAGATCGGGTTCATCCGGACGTCGCCGCCGTGGACGCTCACGTGCCGCTCCGGCGAGGCGCCGATGAGGTAGCGGTCGCCGGTGAAGAAGCAGTAGGTCCAGTACGCCCCGCGCTCGCGCTCGAGGAGACGACGCAGGATCGTGAGCGCGCGCTCGTGGTTCCAGTCGGAGAGCTGGGCCCGGTAGTGGCGGCCGATCACGAAGTTGGCGCCCTCGCCCTGGCCGATCTCGTCCTCGATGACGGTCTTGACCAGGTCGGCATAGGTGTCGTCGTCGACGTCGAACCCGCCCCGGTCCACGAACTCCACGGGGACGTCGGGAAGCGCCTCGATCACCTCGGCGACGGAGAACTCCCACTCCCGCTCCACGTCGACGACCACCAGCGGGGTGCCGTCGTCGTGGGCCTCGAAGCCCCGCTCGCTCACCTGCCGGAACGGCACCGCGAGCAGTCGGTCGGCCACCTTCCCCGGCTCCGGGGTGCCCTCCTCGAGAGGTACGTCGAGCAGCGACTCGACCACGGACCGGGTGCCTGCCAGCATGCCGACCGTGTCCCGGTCACCCGCCCGCGAAGAGCGGCGGATGATCGCCCACGCCTCGTGCCCCGTGATCTCCTGGATCGCGGTCTGGGCAGGGCTGTTGGTCGTCATGGGATGAGCCTAATCCGCAGGATCGCGCGTGACCCATTCGATTCGGATGGTGAAAGCGGCGCCCGTGCAACCCCGCGACGCCCCTGAACCGTTGACAGTGCGTGAGACGTTCCCAAGACGCCGAATTCGAGGCCTTCGTACGCCGCCACCGCGCGCCGCTCGTCGGCACTGCCCGGCTGCTGACCGCCGGCGACGCCCACTTGGCCGAAGACCTGGTCCAGACGACGCTGGTCAAGGTCTATCTGGCCTGGGGACGAGCGTCGCAGCAGCCCGCTGCGTACGCTCGCCGCACCCTGGTCAACTGCTTGATCGACCACCGCAGGCGCCCGTTCTTCCGGCGGGAGCAGGGCGCGGTCTCGCTGCCCGAGGCTCCGGTCGAGGACCCGGCGATGGTCGATCCCGAGCTCGTCGCCGCACTGGCGGAGCTCCCACCGCGGCAGCGCGCCGCCGTCGTGCTCCGGCACGTCCACGACCTCTCGGTCGACGAGGTCGCCGACGCGCTCAGCTGCTCGACCGGAACCGTGAAGTCCCAGACCGCTCGCGGCCTGGACAAGCTCCGGGCGCTGCTCACCCCCACCCAACTGACAGGAGACTCCCGATGAACGACGTGATCGACCGCCTCGCCCGCCTGACCCCGTCCCCGGCCGCCCCGACCGAGGATGCCGCCGTCGACCTCCGCCGCGGCCACCAGGCGCTCTCCCGGCGCCGGATCAAGCGCGGCGCTCTCGGCGCGGCCGCCCTGACCCTCGCCGTCGGCGGCGCTTTCGGCGGGATCGCGCTGACCTCCGACAACGGGGGCACGCCGACGGTCCAGGCTGCCGACAACGTACGCCTCGTCGACTACGACGGGACCCAGATGCCCGGCTACACCGTGGCGAAGGTGCCCGAGGGGTTCGTGCTGCAAGGATCCGACCACTACGTCCTCGCCGTCGCCCGCCCCGACGACAAGTCGTCCATCAGCGACTTCCAGGACAAGATCGTGGTGACCCTCGAGTCGACCCCGGCGGACGTCGAGGGTGGCACCGACACCACCGTCGGCGGCCGGCCCGCCACTCTCGTCACCACCCCCGACGGCGCCACGATGCTCAAGTACGCCTACCGCGACCTCACCGTCGTCATCCAGATGTGGAACACCATCCACCTCACCGACGAGCAGCTCGTCGAGTTCGCCGAGGGCGTCGAGGTCACCGCCGACGCCAAGCCCTCCGTCGGCTGACCCTGCTCCCGACGCCCACCCGCGCCGCTAGGCTTCGCGGG
>NZ_JBHVGB010000209.1:0-9706 GCF_042801335.1 Nocardioides sp. NPDC057577
GTCCTGGACTCCGGACCAGATCGAGAAAAAACTTGGCTGGCTATCGGGGCGGCGGCCCGGGTGTGGCGCAGCGCATTCTTCCTTGCGACGGGTGGTCCTGATGGGGCGCGAGGGTGGCCCTTCGGGCCACTTACCATCCACAGAAGCGAGGTCTGTCGCTCACCACGAAAATCGGCTTTGAACAGGGAAAATAGATAGCCAAGGGGGTGGTTGAGGCGTAGAATCAGAACCATCACAACACGCCTCTGAGAGAGGGCAGGCGATGAGTCTCGGCCGCGACATCGACCCCTGGGGAACCAACCCCGGCGACGCGATCGACGCCGCCCTGCAGGCCATCGAGACCGCCCTCGCAGAGCTCCTCTCGAGCGACCCTGCCTACTGGCGCACCAGCCAGAAGAAGGACCTCCTCGAACGCTTGGAGAAACTCCAGGCCCAGCAGGCCGCGTTGCAGCTGCGAGTGCTCGCTGAGGCGGGTGATATCGCCGAGGAGACCGGTGCCAAGGACGCCTTGGGGTGGCTGCGGACCGAACTCCTGGTCGACAAGGGTGTGGCCCGCTCCCAGATCAAACTCGCCACCAGCGTCGCGAAGTATGAACTGGTCGCGGCTGGGCTGGCTGAGGGAGTGGTGTCCCAGGACAAGGCCAGGGTGCTCACCCAAGCCCTCGACAACCTCGCGACCGACCCCGCCGTCTGTGCAGAGGACCTGGCCCTGGCCGAGAAACTGCTCGTGGATCACGCGACCCAGTTGACCGCGAACCAGCTCAAGATCGCCGGACGGCGGATCCTGGTCGAGGTCGACCCCGAGAGGTTCGAGGCCGCCGAGGCCAAAGCCCTGCAGCGCGAGGAAGAACACGCCGCCCGGCGTACGTTCTTCTCCTCCCGTGACAACGGTGACGGCACCATCGACCTCCACGCGAGGGTCTCCCGCGCGGTCGGGATGCGGCTGCGCACGATCTTGGACTCCCTGGCGCAGCCGCGGAAGTGGTCCGCGGAGGACAAGGGCCGCAAAGCCCCCTACGACCGGCTGCTGGGGCAGGCGTTCGCCCGCGTGGTCGAGAACTACGACGTCGACCAGCTGCCCCGCCACGGTGGTCACGCGACCACGGTGTTCATCACCATGAGCGTGGAGGACCTCCGTAAGGATCTCGGCACCGCAGCCTTGGGGTTCGATGGCGACCAGATCACCGCCGCCGAGGCCCGCCGGCTGGCCTGCAACGCGGACCTGGTCCCAGTGGTGCTGGGCACCAACTCCGAGATCCTCGACCTCGGCCGCACCGCCCGGTTGGCGCACCCGATCCAACACCGCGCACTGCGGTTACGAGATCAGGGTTGCCAGGCCGAGGACTGTGACGCCCCAGCGGCCTGGACCGAGGCCCATCATCTGACACCGTGGTCCGAAGGTGGCAAAACAGACCTGGCCAACATGGTCCTGTTGTGTCCGAGTGATCATCGCCGGATCCACGACGCCGACTGCAGATATGAGCGACTCCCCGACGGGCGCATCAGGGTCTCTCGTCGCACCTAGGCATGCGCTTCAGCGTCTGGCCGGGGAACTGGCACAGTGTCGAGTTCCTGGCGCACGTGGTTGTGCTCTGCGCACGAGGCCCCGGATGTGTGCGCCCCTGCGTGAGTCGGGCTCAGGTCACCCGTTCCGGTGGCCTAGGGAACGACGACGGCGCGGCCGCGAAGCGTGCCTTCGTGAAGTCGCCGGTATGCCTCCGGTGCCTCGTCGAGTGAGAACTGCTCCGTCTCCACGTGCACGAGCCCGGCACGGGCCAGGTCGAAGACCTCCATCAGCTCCGAGCGCGAGCCCCAGTAAGGACCCCGGATCACCGCGTCGTACGGCTTGGCGAGCATGCCGACCTGGGCGGTTGCGGAGCCTACGCCGACGATCACCAGGTCGCTCTCCACACCGATCACGGACGCGGCCAGGTCGACGGTCGGCTGGGCGCCGACGAAGTCGAAGACGGCGGTGACGCCGCGGGCGCCTACTACCTTGCGGATGTTGTCGGCGGCCGTCTTGTCGGACAGGAAGGCGTGATGGGCGCCGACGTCGGTGGCCAGGGCTAGCTTGTCCTCGCCGAGATCCAGGGCGATCACGGTGGCGGGGGAGAGGGCCCGCAGCAGCTGGATGGCGACGTGGCCGAGACCGCCCGCACCGATCACGACGGCGGTCGAGCCGGCGACCAGCTTGGGCAATGAGCCCTTGATGGCGTGGTAGGGCGTCAGGCCGGCGTCGGTGAGTGCCACGTTGGCGACCGGGTCGAGGTCGCCGAGCGGCAGCAGGTGGCGGGCGTCGGGGACGAGGACGTACTCGGCCATGGTCCCGTCGGTGCCGAGTCCTGGTGGGCTGATGTGGAGTTCGGCGGCGCGCTCGCAGTAGTTCTCCTTGCCCTGCGCGCAGGGGTAGCAGCGGCCGCAGCCCTGCGGGCCGTAGATCGCCACCGGCTCGCCGGTCTCGATCCCGCGAGCGCCTTCGCCGAGCGCGTCGACGACACCGACGCCCTCGTGACCGAGCGTCATCGGCAGCGGGTAGCCGAACGTTTGCCAGGCCTCCTCCGGCAGGCCCATCAGGAACGAGTCGGAGTGGCAGGCGCCGGCCGCGGTGATCTTCACGCGCACCTGACCCGGTCCGGGTTCCGGCACCGGAACCTCGCTGATCTCCGGCGCAGCGCCGATCGTGACGTACCTCAGAGCCTTCATCGTCGATCTCCAGACCGGCAGGACCCCCGCCCGCCGCTGGACTCAGTTCTACCCCGGGCCACGCGCGGTTGCCAGGGTCGTGCGGCCGCCCGAGCGTGTCCCGCATCTCGGCTCAGCCCACCTGGACATAGAAAAGCCCCGCTGGCGTCTCGGGTCACCAGCGGGGCGAGCACTACTGTGGCATGCCGGAGCCGCCTTCGTCATCACTTCTGCAAAAACATGCAATGCAAAACGATGACGTGGGCGGATTGCAGGTTTCTGCAACCCGCCCATGTGGCCTACTGCCCAAAGACCTGCAGCTCGGCGGCGTGGACGATCGTGCCGCGGTCGGAGCCGGTCTTGCAGTCGGTCGTGGTGAGCGGGTCGGCGTCCTGCTCACCGGCGTAGCCGGCATAGCCCGTGCACTGGTTCTCCAGCGCCACCAGACGGACCGCCGCGGCGGAGGTGTCGGGGACGTCGAAGGTGCGCAGGTTGAGGTCGGGCGCGACCGGCCGCGGGCGCTTTCCGGGGAAGGCGTCATCGGCCGAGGTGTAGAAGCGCCTCCAGGTCGCGCCGGCCGTGTCGCACGCGGATACGCACGCCTCGAGCGCGAACTTCCGCAGGGCGGTGAAGCGCGAACCCGAGTCGGCATCGGTGTCGGTGGCCGGCGACAGGTAGGCGCTGACGTTGACCGTCTTGACCGTGCGCGTCCCGCCGGCCAGGTCGACGGCGACCGACGGCGTGGTGGTGTCCACATTGTCGGCGGTCACGCCGCCCCAGTTGGTGCCCTCGGTCCCGTCGATCAGGGCACCGGGGTTGCGTGAGCCCTCGGTCGAGGAGAGCACCGTGGCCCCGTTGGCGGCCGCGGCCAGGTTGGTCGCAGACCCGAACGCGACCGTCTTGGTGATCTCCGCGGGGGAGACCGTGACCGTCTTGCGCTGGGCGCCTCCGGTGGCGGAGACGTAGAGCAGCTCGTACGTCCCGGGGACGAAGTGCGCCACCGCCCCGAGCGCCGTGGCGGTGTTCGTGTCGGCGATCGGAGTGGCCCGCGCCTCGAAGCGACCGACATACACCTTTCCGGATCCGGGGGCGCTGAAGGTGACCTTGACGTTGCGCGAGGCCGGCGAGGCGAAGCTCGGGGTCGGCTCGTCGCTGTCGGCGGTCGTGGTGGCGTACTGGCCCATGCCGCGCTGGGCGAACGCCTTCGCGATCACCTCACGGTTGGCACCGCCGAAGCGCATCTGGTCGGCGGCGAGGAAGGCGTCGCGGGCATCCAGCATCGAGGTCGCACCCTGCTGGAGCAGGAACGAGTCGAAGACCAGCTGGATCCAGCGGCGGTTGCCGGGGCACTTGTCGGCGGCCAGCGGCGAGGCCGTCGTCGTCCCGACCGAGCAGCGCAGCTGCAGGGCCTTGTCGGCGTAGGGGTAGGTCGCGTCGTACTTGTCGACCAGCGCCTTCCGCACCGACCACATCGTGCCGTTCCAGATCTCGCCGTCGGCGTGGACCTCGGGACCGGTGGTGTCGAAGCCGTAGTCGGAGAAGTTGAGCGGGTTCTTGTCGATCGCGAAGTCGCGGATCGCGGTCTCGGTGTTGCCGGTCGCGTAGGTGCCGACGGCCCACGGGGTGCCGCCGTTGTAGAGGTCGTGGGCGAACATGTGCTCGGCCCCGGCCAGGTCGCCCCACGACTCACCCATCGCGCCACCCTGCTCGGAGGTGATGCCGTCGTCGGGGCCGCCGATCATCCGGTTGGAGATGGCGTGGGTGTATTCGTGGCCGACGATCCCGAAGTCGAGCGAGCCGTCGGTGCAGGGCGCGTAGAAGGCGCCGGCGGCGGGCTGGAAGAGGTACTGGTTGGTGATGCCCGGGACGCCGTCCATCAGGGTGAGCTGGTTGGCGTTGTTGCGGCCGGTCAGCAGCCCGGTCTGCTCGATGACCTGCGAGTCGATCGCGGCGGCCTGCGCGTTGCCGATCTCGGCGTCGAGGCCACGACCGCCGCGGCCGAGGTTGTCGGTCTGCAGGTTGTAGTTCTCCTCGGTGAAGCCGAGGAAGTAGGACCAGTCGTGCATCCGGTTGTGGCTCGCGAACAGGTTGCCGACCACGTAGTTGACGTCGTTTCCACCCGGGACCAGGTTGGTCGGCGCGCACCTGGAGTTGTTCCAGGCATCGGTGAACCTCCCCGTGTAGTCACGCAGGGGCGAGATCGGCGCCTGCTCGAGGCCGCCGGCGGCCAGCGGCGAGAGCCAGCCCTCGTGGGTGTTGGCGTTGTTGCCGACGGTCGTCAGCGAAGGCACCCCGACCGTCGTGTTGAGCAGCGTGTCCCAGGGACCGGCGTTGGCCAGGCTCTTCAGCTCCGGCCCGGTGCACTCGGACACCTTGGTCCAGCAGGCGACCACGTCGTTGGCCGGGACCGCGTCGCCGCCGGTCGAGGCGGCGTCGGGAGTGCCGGGGAAGTAGGACCAGCGCGGGTTGCCGCCCGGCAGGTCACCGGTCTCCGCGCCCGCGTCGGAGGACGCGACGGTGACCGTGTAGCTGCCGACGAGGAGCGAGTCGTCGAAGGGACAGACCTGGACCGCGTACGTCCCCGGGTCGATCTTCTCCGCGGTGTAGGTCGCGGCCTCGGGGCTGGTGAGCAGATCACTCTCCACGAGCAGGGTCCCGTCGGGGGCGAAGAGCTTCACGGTGAAGTCGTCGGTCGGCAGGCCGATGGCGAGCGCGGCCAGGGTGCGGGTCTTGTCGTCGGAGATCTCGAAGGTGTGCTTCGGGCCGCAGGAGCCGAGCGCCGTTCCGGTGAACGGACCCTCGATGTCGTTCTCGTGGTCGACGTTGTCGTGGCGCCAGAGCACCTCGCCGGTGACCGCGTCGACCAGTGCCGTCTGCCCCAGCAGGGTGGCGGCGGCGGAGTCGACGACGGTGGCCTGGAAGACGGGACGTACCCCCTCGCCGGGGACGGGGAGGGCCCGCAGCCGCACCAGCTGGTCGGTCGCCAGGCCGGGGACGGTCAGCGTGGTCCAGTCGGTCAGCTTCGCCGCGAGGTCGGTGACGATCTCGCCGACCTTCGCGCCGGAGATCGGGCGTCCGGCCGAGGCCGCCGCCTTCAGCCACGCCGCGGTCGGTGTGAGCTCCGCCTTCGCCGGCGTACCCGTCACCTTGGACAACGAGGAGGAGACATAGGTGATGTCACCGTCGGCCACGCCCACGGTGACCAGCCCCTCGGTGGCGGCGGACAGACCGTCGTAGGTCTGCCGGAAGAGCACCGCATGGCCGCCCCCGCCGGCCAGCTTCTGGTCGCTGACGAGCTCGAGGTCGCCCATCTGGGCGGCGGTGAGCCCGAAGACCGCCGCGCTGTCCTCGAGGAAGCCCCGGGCAGCGGCGACCGGGTCGGAGGAGCCGGCTGCGGCCAGCACGCCGTCGGAGGTGATCAGCGAGGTCGGCGTCCCGTGGGCGTTCCAGCGGATGTCGACGGCGTCCAGGGCGTTCGCCGCGGACTCTTGGATCGAGGTGGGCAGCACGCGGTCGCGTACGTCCAGGCCGGCATCGGCCTCGTGACCGAGCAGCCCGCCGGAGCGGGCCTCTGCGGCCGTGGTGTCTGTGTTGTCAGTAGTGGAGAGCGCGGCACCCGAGACCGGCGTCGCCAGCACGAAGGCGCCGAGGGCCAGGCTCAGCGCGGCACCGAGGCTCACCCGAGTGCGACTGGAACGAATATCGGTCATGTTATTGAAACGCCCCTTTACCGGCGGGGGTTACGCGATACCCGCAACGCCTGTACCGCGAACCGGCACGCGAGAGGTGGCAGGCACCCGATAGTGTTCCGGACACATGTAACCGCCCTCACAGGCAACCCGAAAGACGGACCCGACAGACAGGGGAGCATCAAGGATGGGTGACTTCGTCAACCTCACCGTCGAGGACGGCATCGGCACGATCCGGCTCGACCGGCCGAAGATGAACGCGATCAGCTTCCAGGTGCAGGCCGAGCTGCTCGAGGTCGCGACCGAGGCGGCAGCCGACGACGACGTACGCGCGGTCGTCGTCTACGGAGGCGAGAGGCTGTTCGCAGCCGGGAACGACGTCAAGGAGATGGCCGGCCTCTCCTACTCCGAGATGGCCAAGCGGGTCGCGGGCGTACAGGCCGCGGTGACGGCCGTCGCCGAGATGCCCAAGCCGGTGGTGGCCGCGGTGACCGGCTACGCGCTGGGCGGGGGCTGCGAGCTGGCGCTCGCCGCCGACTTCCGCATCGCCGCCGACGACGCGACCTTCGGTCAGCCGGAGGTTCTGCTCGGCATCATCCCGGGTGCCGGTGGCACCCAACGGCTGGCACGGCTGATCGGGCCGTCCAAGGCCAAGGATCTGATCTTCTCGGGCCGCTTCGTCAAGGCAGACGAGGCGCTTGCAATCGGCTTGGCCGACCGGCTCGTGCCGGCGGCATCGGTCTATGAGGAGGCGCTCGCGTGCGCGAGCCAGTTCAAGAAGGCGGCACCGTACGCTCTGGCGGCGGCGAAGACGGCGATCGACAAGGGGCTCGGGGTGGACCTCGCCACCGGGCTGGCCATCGAGCAGCAGCAGTTCGCCGGCGTGTTCGCGACGCAGGACTCCCAGACCGGGATGGGATCGTTCCTGGAGAACGGCCCCGGCAAAGCCAACTTCGAAGGGAAGTGACTCTCGTGTCCGACACCAAGACGTCCGCCGGGCCGGGTGTGGTCAACACCGTTCGGTCCTACGCCGCCAGGGTGGTCTGGGTGATCGCGCTGCTCGCCGCGCTGGCGCTGGCGATCGGAGCGCTGCTGATCGCGCTCAACGCGAACCAGGACAACCCCCTCGTGGAGTTCGTCCTCAACCTCGCCGACGTCGCCGACCTGGGCCTGTTCTCGCGGGAGAACGGCATCAAGCAGTTCAGCGGTGAGGACGCCGAGATCAAGAACGCACTCTTCAACTGGGGCATCGGTGCGCTGGCGTGGCTGATCGTCGGCCGCATCGTGGCCGGTGTCATCCGGCCCTGAGGCCATGTGACATTCTCAACGCGTAGGCACCTGTCATCGTATGTGACTGACGGGTAACATCGCTGGCGAACTACGACCATTCCAGGAGGGGCCGGCAAGGCCGCACCATCATGAACATTGTTGTGCTTGTGAAGTACGTGCCGGACGCGACCGCGGACCGGCAGTTCGAGGACGACTTCACCGTCGACCGCGTGAACGTCGACGGTCTGCTCTCCGAGCTCGATGAGTACGCGGTTGAGCAGTCGTTGCAGATCAAGGAGAAGCGTGAGGGTGAGGAGATCACCGTCACCGCGCTGACCGTTGGTCCCCAGGCCGCTGAGGCTGCGGTGCGCAAGGCGCTGCAGATGGGTGCCGACAAGGCCGTGCACGTCGTCGACGACGCGATCGCGGGCTCGGACTCGATCGCCACCTCGCTGGTGCTCGCGAAGGCGATCGAGAAGATCGGTGCCGAGACCAAGGTCGACCTCGTGGTCGGCGGTCTGGCCTCGACCGACGCGGGGATGAGCGTGGTCCCGGCGATGCTGGCCGAGCGTCTCGGCCTGCCGCAGGTCACCCTCGCCGCGGTGGTGGAGACCCAGGGCGACCAGGTCCGGATCAAGCGTGACGGCGATGTCGCCACCGAGGTCATCGGTGGCACGCTGCCGCTGGTCCTCTCGGTCACCGACCAGTCCGGCGAGGCCCGCTACCCCTCGTTCAAGGGCATCATGGCGGCCAAGAAGAAGCCGCTGGAGGCGTGGTCGCTGGCCGACCTCGGCGTCGACGCCGCCCAGGTGGGTCTGGGTGCTGCGTACACCGCGGTCGAGGAGACCGCGGCCCGTCCGCCGCGTACCGCCGGTGAGATCGTCACCGACGAGGACGGCTCGGGCGCCAAGGCGCTGGCCGAGTTCCTCGCGTCCAAGAAGTTCATCTGAGGCCGAGAAAGGATCTTTGAATCATGGCTGAAGTTCTCGTTCTCATCGACCACGTCGCTGGTCAGGTCAAGAAGCCGACCTACGAGCTGCTCACCCTGGCCGCCAAGCTCGGCGAGCCCTCCGCGGTCTACATCGGTGGCGCCGACGGCGCCGCTGGTGCCGCGGAGGCCGTCAAGGCCTATGGCGCCGAGAAGGTCTACGTCATCGACGACGCCCAGATCAAGGGCTACCTGGTCGCCCCGCGCGCCGAGGCGCTCGCCCAGCTCGCCGGCGCTGCTTCCCCGGCTGCGATCCTGCTGCCGTCCTCCGCGGAGAACAAGGAGGTCGCGGCTCGTCTGGCGATCAAGCTGGACTCCGGTCTGATCACCGACGCCGTCGACCTCGACGAGTCCGGTGTGGCGACCCAGTCGGTCTTCGCCGGCAACTTCACGGTCAAGGGCAAGGTCACCAAGGGCACCCCGATCATCACGGTCAAGCCCAACTCGGCCGCCCCGGTCGAGAAGGCCGGCGCCGCCGCGGTGACCCCGTTCGAGGTGACCATCTCCGATGCCGCCAAGACCGCCCAGATCGTGGCCTCCCAGCCGCGTAAGGCCTCCGGTCGCCCCGAGCTGACCGAGGCCGCGATCGTGGTCTCCGGTGGTCGTGGCACCGGCGGCGACTTCTCCGCCGTCGAGGGTCTCGCCGACGCGCTCGGTGCCGCCGTGGGTGCCTCGCGTGCCGCGGTCGACTCCGGCTGGATGCCGCACACCTTCCAGGTCGGCCAGACCGGCAAGACCGTCTCCCCGCAGCTCTACGTGGCCAACGGGATCTCCGGTGCGATCCAGCACCGCGCCGGTATGCAGACCTCGAAGACCATCGTCGCGGTCAACAAGGACGAAGAGGCACCGATCTTCGAGCTCGTCGACTTCGGCGTCGTGGGCGACCTCCACACCGTCCTCCCGGCAGTCACCGAGGCCGTCAAGGCGGCCAAGGCCTGAGGTCGCCTGGCGCTTGCGCCGGGCGAACCCGAAGGGGTCGAGCGAGCGCACAGTCGAGCCTGCGAGGCTGTGACTGCGGGTCGAGACCGACAAGATTCGCCTGGGACGTACGTCC
This sequence comes from Nocardioides sp. NPDC057577, assembly GCF_042801335.1. Taxonomy (NCBI): domain Bacteria; kingdom Bacillati; phylum Actinomycetota; class Actinomycetes; order Propionibacteriales; family Nocardioidaceae; genus Nocardioides; species Nocardioides sp. NPDC057577. The sequence goes on from NZ_JBHVGB010000209.1 coordinate 9,683, forward strand.
CGAAAACCCGCCTCCGAGCACCGC
>NZ_JBHVGB010000210.1:0-9701 GCF_042801335.1 Nocardioides sp. NPDC057577
CAGGCGTAGAACCGCGCGCGCCCGCTGGCGCGCGCGATCGCCTGAGCCCGGTCCAACGCTGCCGCCTGGTCGTCGCCGAGGTCGGCCAGGGTGATCGTCTCCACCGGCTTCCACGGCGCGCCCTCGGAGCGCCAGTGGAAGAGGAAGGACCCCAGCGTCGCGCCGGCCACGAACGGCTCCAACCCGACCTCCGGGTCCGCCGCCGGAATGGTCGTGACCACCTCGGACCGATCCCGCACGGCGCGAGCCAGCGCGGCCCCCGCCCGCCGGAAGTCGTCGCGACGTTGCGCGCCGACACCGATCAGGAGGATCTGTCGCAGGGTGCCGGAGCCGGTGACGGCGTACGTCGTCACCTCACCGGCACTGCCGGTGGCACCTTCGAACTCGAGGTGACCCAGGAGGTCGTGCCGGTCGCCGAGGTCGGCGGCCCCGGGTCCGATGGTCAACACATCGTCGCCCGGAATGACCGGCAGCGCGATGATCTCGGCATCGAGGCGCTCCGGGCCGAGCGGGTTGAGCGTGAAGGTGGGCGGCCCGACCTGCGACGGCAGAGCCGATGACGGCAGCGTTGTGGTCATCTACGCGTTCAGCCCAAGACCTTTGATCTCTTCGCCGAGCGCGGCGGCCTCTTCGGCGTTCAGTTCGACGACCAACCGGCCACCACCCTCGAGCGGGACGCGCATCACGATGCCCCGACCTTCCTTGGTGACCTCCAGCGGACCGTCTCCTGTCCGCGGCTTCATCGCCGCCATGCGGCACCTTCTTCCGTGTCTCGCGTGTCGGCGCTCACCTGCCGGATGGCCTCGGAGCGCGCATTGCACGTCCATTATCCCTCATCAGGTCCGCAGACCTGACGGCAAGGTGGGAGTTTCGGCGGGTTGACCTGCCTTCGAACCTGTCAGATGACCGAGGTTCCGTACGCCCAGGTCAGCCAGATCGCGAGGATCACCAGCGTGATGTGCACCACGATGGCCGCACCGGACGACTCGTTGAACGCTCCGCCCCGGTCCCGACGGTCGCCTCCGACGGACCGATCATAGGCATCGTCGTAACGCTCGTCGTAGCGCTCGTCATAGCCGCGGTCGTAGGCGTCGTCGTGGTCGTAGCCCTGCGCGTACGCCGGGTCGTAGCCCTGGTCGTAGCCCTGGTCGTAGCCCTGGTCGTAGCCCTGCTCATAGCCCGCATAGGCAGGCTCGTCGCGATGCCCGGAGCCGGTCGAGGAGTAGCCCTGGTCCCGCTGACGTCGACGCGGCTGGGCCTCGGGCGCGGGCGGGATCTGGGCCGGGGGCTCGACCCGTTCCCGGTCGCGGTCCTGCGGACCGTAGGACTCGAAGGAGTAGGGGTCGTACGCCTCGGGCTGCTGCTCCGTACGGCGGCCTGACGGCCGGCCCGGCGCCTGCGGTGAAGGCGCGGGCTGGGGTGCCGGTCGAGGGTCGGGCCGGGAGTCTGGTCGGGGCGCCGGGCGCGGCGCGCGCGGCGGACTCGGCTGGTTCGGCTGCTGCTGGCCCGGGTAGTCGGAGTAGCTGCTGTCGCGCCGGTAGCGGCGGTCGGCGAACTCGTCCTGGCTGTCGTTGCGGCGGTCGTCGTAGCGATCGTCGTAGCCACGCGAGCGGCGCTGCGGCGGCTCCTGACGGCGGCCCCACGGGTCCTGGCCGCCGCGGCCCGGCTCGCCCTGACCCGGCTGCGGCTGCTCGGGCGCGGGACGCGGTGCCGGACGCTGGGGTTCCGGACGCTGAGGTGCCGGACGCTGAGGTTCCGGACGCTGGGGAGCCGGACGCTCACGCATCGGCTGCTCCGGGGCTCGCCGCTCCGGTGCGGGTCGCGCGGGCGCCGGGCGGTCCTGCCGCGGCCGGCCGGGGGCCTCCGGGGCCGGGGGCTGGGGCGCGGGCTGGTGACGTACGGGCTGCTGGGGAGCCGGCGGCTGCGGCGCGGCCGCCCGCCGCGGAGACCGCTGCGGGGAGGGCTGGGGTTGCGGCGTCGGCGGGGGCGGTGTCTGCCGCCCGGCCACGCGGCGACCGATCTGCCCGTCCCGCGTCGGCGCAGGAGCCGGGGCCGGGGCCGGGACTGGGGATGGAGCCGGGGCAGGGGCTGGAGCAGGTGGCGGAACAGGCGAGGGATCCCGCTCGACCGGCGCCATCACGGCCGTCTCGTCGACACCCGATGCCGCTCGCCGGGGCTCGGGCCGACGAGCAGCCGGTCGTCCCTGCTGGGCGACAGGTTGAGCGGTGGCCGGGGCGACGGGTTGAGGAACAGGCTGCTGAACCGGGCGGCGTGGGTCCGCGTAGCCCGCCCGGCCATCAGGCTCGGCGTAGCCGGCCTGGTCATAACCGGTCTCGTCGTAGCCGTAGCCGTCCTCTGCGTACTCCTCGTCGTAGCCGTCGTAGCCGTCGTCGTAGTCGTTGCCATAGCCGTAGTCGTCGGGGCCGGCGGCCCCGGCGCGGTTCTGTCTGAGCCGACGGAGGAGCAGGTAGATCCCGGCGATCGCGGCGAGCCAGATCCCGAAGAGACCGATCACACCCGGGACGTCGCCGCCGAGGAAGAACGACGACGGCGAGACGAGGAAGAGGACCCAGACCAGGAGGCCGGCTGCGCCGGCGTACAGGTGGATCTTGGGCGGCAGCCCCGGCTCCCGCGGCTGCAGGAGATGGGGCTTCAGGTAGGTGAGCGCAACGATCACCGCGACCAGGGCGGTCACGGCGTAGACGAGTACGGCGGCGAAACTCACGGCAGCGATTCTGTCCTAGACGTCGGGCGAGCCCGAATCGGGCTCGGGCGTTGGTGATGTGAGTCCCCCGACTCCGACCTCGGCATCGGCATCCCCGGCCGCGGTCGACTCACGCCATTCTGCCTCCTCGGCAAGGCGGGCGATCAGAGCGTCCACCTCGTCCATCCGGTAGCCGCGGAAGGCCACCGAGAAACGTACGTGACGCAGGTCCGCCGCCTCCAGGACGCGGTCGCGGGGCACCAGAGCATCGGGCTGGTCGCCGTACTCCTCCCCCATCGGCGCGCCCGTCCCGGCAGCGACGAGGGCGACTCCTCCGAGAGCCAGCACGATGAGTGCCGCGAAGATCCAACCCATCGCCTCAGTCACGCGCCTTCAACATCAGCTCGACCGCCTCGTCCACGTCGTCGGTGAGGGTGATCATGTCCAGGTCGCTCTGCTTGATCCGGCCGTCGGCCAGCATGGTCTCGCGCATCCAGTCGAGCAGCCCCTGCCAGTGCTCCACGCCCATCAGCACGATCGGGAACTGGGTGATCTTCTTGGTCTGGGAGAGCGTCATCGCCTCGAAGAGCTCGTCCATGGTGCCGAGTCCGCCGGGCATGACGACGTAGCCCTGGGAGTACTTCACGAACATCATCTTCCGCACGAAGAAGTAGCGGAAGTTGAGCCCGAAGCTGACGTAGTCGTTGAGCCTGGCCTCGAAGGGCAGCTCGATGCCGAGGCCGATCGACTCGCCACCGGCCTCGAGAGCGCCCTTGTTGGCGGCCTCCATCGTGCCCGGGCCACCGCCGGTGATCACCACGAAACCGGCCTCGGCCAGACCACGGCCGATCGCCTCGGCCTGGGCGTAGGTCGGGTGGTCCTTGGGCGTGCGCGCCGAGCCGAAGACGCTGATCGCCGGGCCGATCTCGGAGAGGTCGTTGAACCCCTCGACGAACTCGGCCTGGATCTTCATGACCCGCCACGGGTCGGTGTGGACCCAGTCGCCGTGGCCGGAGCTGTCCAGCAGTCGCTGGTCGGTGGTGCTGCCGGCGGGGCGCCCCTTGGTGGGGCGTGGGCCGGAGCCGCTGCGTCGGGTCATGCGGTCAACCAATCACGAAGGGCCTGCTCGCAGGTGGTGATCTCGGAGATCCGCACGTGCTCGTCGGCCTTGTGGGCGAACATCGGGTCACCTGGACCATAGTTGACCGCCGGTATGCCGAGGACCGTGAACCGCGCCACATCGGTCCAGCCGAACTTGGGTCCCACCTCGCCGCCGACGGCGGCGATGAAGTCCTTCGCGGCGGGACGGTCCAGGCCCGGCAGCGCACCCGGGGCCGAGTCGGTCAGGGTGACGTCATAGCCCTCGAAGAAGTCGGTCACGAAGGCCAGCGCCTCCTCCTCGCTCCGGTCCGGCGCGAAGCGGTAGTTGACCGTCACCACGCACTCGTCGGGGATCACGTTGCCCGCCACTCCGCCCTTGACGAAGACCGCGTTCAGACCCTCGTGATACTCGAGGCCGTCGATGACCGGCTTGCGCGGGACGTACGCCTCCAGGCGGCGGAGCACCTCCCCGGCCTTGTGGATGGCGTTGACGCCGCGCCAGGCGCGGGCGCTGTGGGAGCGCTCGCCGGCGGTGCGTACCTCGACCCGAAGGGTGCCCTGGCAGCCTGCCTCGACGCCCGCGTTCGACGGCTCCATCAGGATCGCGAAGTCCCCGGCGAGGAGGTCGGGCTCACTGGCCGCGAGCTTTCCGAGGCCGTTGTGGACGGCCTCGATCTCCTCGGCGTCGTAGAAGACGTACGTCACGTCGCGGTTGGGTGTCAAGAGGGTGGCGGCGAGCTTGAGGATGACCGCGTCACCAGACTTCATGTCGCACGCGCCCAGGCCGTGCAGGATGCCGGTGGCCTCGTCGAGGCGGCTCGGGAAGTTGCCGTTGACCGGCACCGTGTCGAGGTGGCCGGCGATGACCACGCGCTCGGGAAGGCCGAGGTCGGTGCGCGCCACGATCGAGTTGCCCCGCCGCTCGACGACGAGGTGGTCGTGCGCAGCCAGCGCCCGCTCCACGGCGTCGGCCAGCTCGAGCTCGTCGAGGCTCACCGAGTTGATGTCCATCAGCTGCCGGGTCAGCGTCACCACGTCGGTCGTCAGGTCGATCTCGGGAGTGTCAGGACTGGTCACAGGCGCTAGTCAACCAGCCCTTCATGAGACTCCGCCCGGGGACCTCGACTCGCGCGCTAAATTCTCTAGTTAGCAACTTGACTTAGTGCAGAGAGGGTGTCGATGACCACCGTCCGACGTGAGCGCCTCTTCGACGAGTGCAGCCCGCTGCCGCTCTCCGGCGGCGGCACGCTGGCGCCGGTCGACGTCGCCTACGCCACCTATGGCGACCTGGCGCCCACCCGCGACAACGTCGTCTTCATCGCCCACGCGCTCACCGGCGACGCCGAGGCAGCGACATGGTGGCCGACGATGGTGGGCCCGGGGCGGCCGGTCGACACGGATCGGTTCTTCGTGGTCTGCGCCAACCTCCTCGGCGGTTGCCGGGGCACCACCGGGCCGTCATCGACCGATCCCGCCACCAGCCGCGCCTGGGGCCTCTCGTTCCCCCAGATCGGCGTCGCCGACCTGGTCACCGTCCACCGCCGCCTGCTGGCCCACCTGGGCATCGAGAGACTCCATGCCGCCGTCGGAGGATCGCTCGGCGGCATGCAGGTCCTGCAGTGGGCCGCCGACGCGCCCGGCCAGATCGAGCGGGCCGTCCTGGTCGCCGCCTCCGCCCGACTGAGCGCCCAGAACATCGCGCTCTCGCACGTCGCCCGGCAGGCGATCCTGCGTGACCCCGACTTCCGCGGCGGGCACTACCCGGACCACGGCGTCGTCCCCGCGAACGGGCTCGCGGTGGCGCGGATGCTCGGTCATGTCACCTACGTCTCCGAGCCGGGACTGGAGGCGAAGTTCGGCCGCTCCCGGCGCGACGGTTCGGCGCCGGGGTTCGAGATCGACTTCGAGATCGAGAGCTATCTCGACCATCAGGCGAGCTCCTTCGTCGACCGCTTCGACGCGCTCTCCTATCTCTACCTCTCCCGTCTCCTCGACTACTTCGACCCCTTCGCCTCGGCGGGTTTCGCCGAGCGCATCCGGGACACCCGGTTCCAGGTCATCTCCTTCGACTCCGACTGGCGCTTCGCCACGTCCCACTCGGTCCTGATCGAGGAGGAGCTTCGCCGCGCCGGCGTCGACGTCGAGCGCCACGAGATCGCCTCGACCTGGGGCCACGACTCGTTCCTGCTCGACCCGCCCGGCTACCTCGACCTCGTCCGGACCTTCCTAGGAGACTCATGACCGACCATGCCTACGGCTTCAACACCCGCGCGATCCACGCAGGCAACATCCCCGATGCCGCCCAAGGCGCCCGGGCGCTGCCGATCTACCAGACGGCGTCGTTCGTCTTCGACGACACCGCCGATGCCGCGGCGCGATTCGCGCTGCAGAAGTACGGCAACATCTACACCCGCGTCGGCAACCCGACCGTCGCCGCGTTCGAGGAACGGCTCGCCTCGCTCGAGGGCGGGATCGGGGCGGTCGCCACCGCGTCGGGCCTCTCCGCGGAGTTCGTCACCTTCGCCTCCCTCGCCGGCGCCGGCGACCACATCGTCGCCTCGGCCCAGCTCTACGGCGGCTCGGTCACCCAGCTCGACGTCACCCTGCGCCGCTTCGGGGTGTCCACGACGTTCGTGTCATCCTCCGACCCCGAGGCGTACGCAGCAGCCATCCGCCCCGAGACCAAGCTGGTCTTCGCCGAGACCGTCGCCAACCCGTCGGGCGACATCGCCGACCTGGCAGGGCTGGCCGATGTCGCGCACGCGCACGGGGTGCCGCTGGTCGTCGACTCGACGATCCCGACGCCGTACCTCTCCCGGCCGATCGACTGGGGCGCCGACATCGTGGTGCACTCGGCGACCAAGTTCCTCGGCGGGCACGGGACCACGCTCGGCGGCGTCGTCGTCGAGTCGGGCCGCTTCACCTACTCCCCCGAACGCTTCCCGCTCTTCCACGAGCCGGTCGAGCACTACGGCGGGCTGTCCTGGTGGGGCAACTTCGGGGAGTACGCCTTCCTCACCCGCCTCCGCGCCGAGCACCTGCGCAACGTCGGCGCGACCCTGAGCCCGCAGTCGGCGTGGCAGCTCGCCCTCGGCGTCGAGACCCTGGCGCTGCGGGTCCAGCGGCACGTGGAGAACGCGCGGATCGTCGCCGAGTGGCTCGATGCCGACCCACGGGTCGAGCACGTCCGCTGGGCCGGACTGCCCTCCCATCCGCACCACGAACGGGCGCAGAAATATCTCCCCCGAGGCCCTGGCAGCGTCTTCTCCTTCGACATCGCCGGGGGACGCGCGGCCGGCGAGCGCTTCATCGAGTCGGTCGAGCTGGCCAGCCACCTGGCCAACATCGGCGACGCCAAGACGCTGGTGATCCACCCGGCATCCACCACGCACCGCCAGCTCAGCGAGTCGCGGCTGGCCGAGGCCGGGGTCTCCCCCGGCCTGGTGCGGATCAGCGTCGGCATCGAGGACGCCGACGACATCATCTACGACCTCGACCAGGCGCTCACCGCCGCCACGAAGGAGCCCTGATGACCACCATCACCCAGATCCCGCACGAGCCGACCGCCCGCGAGCGGCAGGGCCTGCTCCGGGCCTCGCGGTCGATCGCCATCGTCGGCTTCTCGCCCAACACGGCCCGGTCGAGCTACTACGTCGCCACCTACCTCGCCCAGGACACCGACTACCGGCTCTACTTCATCAACCCGAACGCCGCGGGTCGCGAGGTGCTCGGCCACACCGTCTACGCCGGCCTCTCAGACCTCCCGGAGACTCCCGACGTCGTCGACGTGTTCCGCCGGGCCAGCGACCTGCCCGCGGTCGTCGATGAGGTGATCGTGCTGGGCTCGCCGGTGGTCTGGTTCCAGCTCGGACTGACCAACGACGAGGCTGCGGAGACAGCGCGCGCGGCCGGGCTGACGGTCGTCCAGAACCGCTGCCTCAAGATCGAGCACGCGCGGTTCCACGGCGGCCTGCACCTGGCCGGCTTCGACACCGGCGTGATCTCGGCACGCAAGACACGACGCTGACCTATTTAGTTGAGTAACTTACTGGGCTATAACTGGTTCATCACCTACCTCAGGAGACTCAGATGACCGAAACATCCGTCGACAACGGCGTCAACGTCGAGGCGCTCCTCGGCGCTCGGGCCGCCCTCCAGGCGACCCCGGAGGCGGCCAGGTTCACCTGGCGCGCGACCAACACGTGGGTCAAGGGCACCCACTCCAGGAGCAAGGTCGAGGGCTTCTTCGGCCTCGGCGAGGAGCAGGAGACCCAGCGCTCCTTCGAGTCCGACGGCGACCACCCGCCCCAGTTCGCCGCCGACAACCAGGGCCCCACGCCGGTCGAGACCGTCCTGGTCGCGCTCGGCGGCTGCCTGACGGCAGGCGTCGCCGCCGTCGCCCAGCAGCGCGGCATCCAGCTCAACTCCGTCACCGCGACCATCGAGGGCGACCACGACATCCGCGGCATCCTGGGTGCCGACGCGGACGTACGCAACGGCTTCACCGGCGTTCGCGTGAACTACTCGATCGACGCCGACGCGTCCCCGGAGGACGTGGAGGCGCTGGTCGCGCAGTCGCAGAAGCGCTCGGCCGTCTTCGACATCCTCACCAACCCGACCGCGGTCAGCGTCTCGGTCTCATGAGCAGGGGTGTCCCGTCTCGCCGCACCACCGTCGCGGTGATCGGGGCGGGGCACAGTGGCCTCGCGGTGAGCCACCGACTCGGTGCCGAGGGGATCGACCATGTCGTCCTCGAGCGCGGGCAGGTCGCTCACTCGTGGCGCACCCAGCGCTGGGACTCGCTCCGCCTGCTGACCCCGGGCTGGATGAACCGGCTGCCCGGTCTCTCCGAGCCGCTGCTCGGCCCGGCGGAGGCCGACGAGTTCCTCAGCGCGGCGCAGGTCGCCTCGCTGGTCACCGGCTATGCCGACGTGATCGCGGCTCCGGTGCACGAGGGCGTCGAGGTCCACCGCGTCTCCCCTGGTCAGGACGGCTATCTGGTCGAGACCTCCGCGGGCCCGTGGTCCGCGGAGCACGTCGTGCTCGCCACCGGTTCCGTACGCGGCGTGGTCCCCGCCCTGGCCGCCGACCTGCCGCCCGGCCTGCCCTCGGTGCACGCCGTCGACTACCGGCGTCCCTCCCAGCTCCCGCCCGGCGGCGTGCTGGTCGTCGGGGCGGCCGCCAGCGGCGTACAGATCGCGGCGGAGCTGCAGGCCTCGGGCCGGCCGGTGACCCTGGCCGTCGGCGAGCACGTCCGGGTGCCGCGCCGCTACCGCGGGCGCGACATCTTCGCCTGGATCGAGGAGGCCGGCATCCTCGACGAGCGCTGGGACGAGCTCGACGACATCACCCGCGCCCGACGGCTCTCCTCCTTCCAGCTCGTCGGCGGCACCACGACCCTCGACCTCAACACGCTGCAGGACGCCGGTGTACGCGTGGTCGGCAAGCTGGCCGCACTGCGCGACGGCGAGGCGCTCTTCTCGGGCTCGCTGGCCAATGTGGCGGCGCTCGCCGACCTCAAGGCCAACCGGCTGCTGGCCGGCATAGACGAGAGGTTCGGCGGCGCCGGCGAGCGGCTCGAGCCGACCCGCGTACCCGAGCCGCTGCTGTCGCTCTCACTGACCTCCGGCGAGATCGGCTCCGTCGTCTGGGCGACCGGCATCAAGCCCGACCACCGTTTCCTCGACGCCGAGGCCTTCGACCGCAAGGGCGCGATCCGCCACGACGGCGGCATCACCGACCTACCCGGCCTCTACGTCACCGGCCTCCCCGTCCTGCGCCGTCGCCGCTCGACCTACATCGACGGCGCCCGCGAGGACTCCGCCGACCTGGTCTCCCACCTCTCCCAACGCCTCGCCACCCGCCCGCCGAGTCGGCTCGTTCTGACCCAGAATCC
>NZ_JBHVGB010000211.1:0-9676 GCF_042801335.1 Nocardioides sp. NPDC057577
AGTCGGCTCGTCATGACGCGCCGACTCGGCTCGGCAGGTCAGTCGACGGTGATGCGAGCCAGGGCTCGCGAGGTGTCGCCGTCCAGGTAGGCGCTGAAGCCGAGCTGGCCGAGCGCCTCGATGTCGTCGGCGACCTCGGGAGCCTCGGCCGTCACCAGCTCGTCGAGACCGTCGAAGTCGACGTAGACCACCCCAGAGGCGTCCTCCGCCTTGGGGACCGCGTCCTTGAACTTGTCGGTCTCTGCCAGGCCACCGTCGGCGAGCAGGTCCTTGCCGTAGTCACCGATCCCGACGGAGGTCACCTCGCCCTCGCTGTCGACGCTGACGATGCCCGCGGCGCCGAAGCCCGAGGTGAGGTCGTCGACGAACTTCTCGACATCGGCCGGGTCGGCACCATCGAGCTTGATGCCGATCTCCAAGGAGTCCGGAGCGCTCAGGTCGATCTCGCCGGCCGCGATCGCGAAGCTGTCACCGAGGAGCTTCTCGAGATCACCGGGTGCCATTCCGAGCATCTGGTCGAGCTGGTCGTCCGCGCCGCTTCCGGCCAGGCCGGTCGTGAGCCAGCCGTCGGCCGGGTTGGCCGCGATCACAGCGGTGGTGTCCTTCGGCAGCGTGCCGGCGATGGTCCCGGCCTCCACGGACTCGGCCTGCTCCCCCATCGACGAGGCAGCCTCGAGCTCGAAGGCGTCCTCCTCGGCGCGCACGGTGAAGGCCGCGCCGCCGAAGTCCTTCATCGCCGACCGGATCGTCTCGGCCAGGGCGGCCGGGTCGGGCAGCGGCGCGATCCCACCCATCGGGTTCTCGGCAAGCCCACCCTCGGCCTCGTCGAACGCGCCGTTCTCAGCGGCCTCGGCGATGGCGTCCGGCAGCTCCTCGGCGGCGTACGCCGTGATGAAACCGGTCCCGCCGATGTCACCGGTCCACTTCTTGAAGCCGGCGTCCTCTGCCAGGGTGCCGGCAGCCACCGCCTTCTCGATCGCGGCGAGGTCGTCATCGGTCTTCGCGATGAGCGCCCACCCGTCATTGACCGACCAGGCGGACTCCGAACCGCCACACCCGGCGAGCTTGGGAAGGCCGGCCTCGGCATCGGACTCGTCGGTGACCTGCAGGGCGAACGCGACCACCGGCTCCGCGTCCGCGGGGACCGCGCCGACGGCGGCCTTGTAGCCGATCCAGGGCTCGACGTCCTTGGCGAAGTCGAGGTCGTCACAGGCGTTGGCGAACAGCGCCTCGCGCGGGTCCTCGCCCTCCTCGAGGCCGAGCTCCTTCTTGATCGACGGCAGCTTGCGCAGCGTCGGCAGGGCGTCCTTGGCCTCGGTCAGGTCGATCTCGGCGTAAGCGAGGGTCGAGGCGGGGAATGCCTCTGCCGGGGACCCACCGGCGTTGCTCAGCGCGACTGCGGTGAGGGTCCCGGCGGTGGCCAGCGCCGCGACACCCAGGACGGCTGCCGCGCCGATGAGCAGCGGCTTCCTGCTCCTTCCGGCAGAGTCCCCGCCGAGGTCGAGGATCTCTGTCGCCTCCGGTCCGGACGGGTTCTGACCGGGAGTGATTTCTGACATCAGTGACTTTCAGGTTCTGTCGGTCAGCACCGTGCCGACCGTCCAACCTGATGAATCTACGCCGACCAGGGGCGGCTGTCCGCCCCAATTACCTTTCGGTCGCGGTCCGCTGCCCGTCGAGCTCGTGGTCCTCGCGAGGGTGCGGTGCCCACATCAAGAAGATCACCATCAGCGCCAGCATCGCCGAGCCCGGGACGAGCAGGACCAGCCACGGCGAGGCCAGCTGGAAGCTGTCCTGCAGGACGGTGCCGTCGGCGGCGCCCTTGGCGAGAGGGTTGGGGTCCTCGGGCGAGAGCAGCGAGGTGACCAGCAGCATCAGACCGCCACCGATCGCACCACCGACCATCAGCGCGCCGAGGGTGACCAGCTCGGAGCGGTTGAGCCAGACCGCGGCGGCGATGCCGACCAGCAGGCCGAGCACGATCGCGCACACCGAGAACCAGGCGGTCGCGGCGAAGACGCCCTGGTCGATGTTCTGCCCGATGGCGGGCGGGTCGATCGAGATGAGCCCCCGGTACCACTTGTCCTCGAGGACCATCCCGGTCGGCGGGGTCCACAGCGTCGCCGCGGCCAGACCCGCCGCGAGGCCTCCGACGATGAAGGCGACCACGATGATGGCCACCTGGACCAGCACCGGTCGGGACAGGTCGGGGCGGGCGGAGCGGTGGCCGGTCGCGTAGAGGCTGGGCGGCGGCGGCACGATCAGATTGTCAGGCATCCTGGTCCGAGGAGTTGTTTGAGGTCGGCGAACAGCTCGGGAGTCGGTGCCACCCGCAGCCGGTCGTCGAGCTTCATGACCCGGGTCGCGTCCCGTGTCATCAACCGTAGCCTGACCTCGGCTACTCCGGGATAGGTGGTCAGTACGTCACGCAGCGACGCGATCACCTGCGGCGTGCACCGCGTCGACGGCAGCGAGATCACCACCGGCCCGCCGGCGGCACCCGGACCACCGGTCAGGTCGGGGACGGTGACCTCCTGGCCGCGCAGCTCGGGCTGGTCCTTGTCGCGGGAGAGCTGGCCCTTGACCCTGATGATCGAGTCCTCGACCAGGTGCGGCGCGGCCAGCTGGTAGGACGACGGGAAGAGCAGCACCTCGACCGAGCCCTCGAGGTCCTCCAGGGTCACCGTCGCCCAGGCGTCGCCCTTCTTGGTGATCCGCCGGTTGACTCCTGTGACCAGCCCGGAGACCGTGACGGTGGTGTTGTGGGGCCGAGTCTCGTCGGTCATCAGCTGTCCGATGGTGCAGTCGGTGCCGTTGGCCAAGACGTGCTCCAGGCCCATCAGCGGGTGGTCGGAGACGTAGAGGCCGAGCATCTCCCGCTCATGGCCGAGCAGGGTCATCTTGTCCCACTCGTCCATGTCGGGGATGGCCACCGAGACGCCGAAGCCGTCTCCGCCGTCCTCGTCGAGGCCGCCGAAGAGCGAGTCCTGGCCGATCGCCTCGTTGCGCTTGATGTCGATGTACTGGTCCACCGCGGTCTCGTGGATCGCCACCAGCGCGCGGCGGCGGTGCTTCATGTCATCGAAGGCACCGGCCTTGATCAGCGACTCGATCACGCGCTTGTTGCAGGCCCGCTCGGGCACCTTGGAGAGATAGTCGTTGAAGTCCTCGAACCGGCTCTTGGACGTGCGGGCCTCGACGATGCCGTCGACCACCTGGGCGCCGACGTTGCGCACGGCGGTCAAGCCGAAGCGGATGTCGGTGCCGACGGCGGTGAAGTCGTGGGCGGACTCGTTGACGTCGGGCGGCAGCACCGCGATCTTCATCCGGCGACACTCGTTGAGGTAGATCGCCATCTTGTCCTTGTCGTTCTTGACCGAGGTCAAGAGCGCGGCCATGTATTCCGTCGGGTAGTTGGCCTTCAGGTAGGCGGTCCAGTAGGTGACCACGCCGTAGGCCGCCGAGTGCGACTTGTTGAAGGCGTAGTCGGAGAACGGCAGCAGGATCTCCCAGATCGTGTCGATCGCCTTCTGGGAGTAGCCGCGCTCGAGCATGCCGGCCTGGAACCCGGCGTACTGCTTGTCGAGCTCGGCCTTCTTCTTCTTGCCCATCGCGCGCCGCAGGTTGTCGGCCTGTCCGAGCGAGAACCCCGCCAGGACCTGGGCGATCGACATCACCTGCTCCTGGTAGACGATCAGGCCGTACGTCTCCCCCAGCACCTCCGCGAGCGGCTTCTCGAGCTCGGGGTGGATCGGCACGATCGGCTCGCGGCCGTTCTTGCGGTGGGCGTACTTGTTGTGGGAATCGGCACCCATCGGGCCGGGCCGGTAGAGCGCGGAGACCGCGGTGATGTCGGCGAACCGGTCGGGGAGCATCGAGCGCAGCAGCGCCCGCATGCCACCACCATCGAGCTGGAAGACGCCGAGCGTGTCGCCGCGCTGCATCAGCTCGTAGGTCGGCTTGTCGTCGAAGGGGACGTCCTCGAGCACCAGGTCGATGTCGCGGTTGGCGCGGATGTTGCCCAGCGCGTCCTCGAGGGTGTGCAGGTTGGAGAGGCCCAGGAAGTCCATCTTGACCAGGCCGAGCGACTCGCAGGTCGGGTACTCGAACTGGGTGACGACCTGGCCGTCCTGCTTGGGCTCCATCAGCGGGACGACGTCGATGATCGGCTCGGAGGCCATGATCACGCCCGCTGCGTGGATGCCGGTCTGACGGATCTGGCCCTCGAGACCGAGCGCGGTCTCGTAGATCTTGCGGACGTCGGGGTCGGTGTCGTGCAGGGCACGGAAGTCGCCGCCCTCGCCGTAGCGCTTGTGGTCGGGGTTGAACAGCTCCTTGAGCGGCACCCCCTTGCCCATCACGTCGGGCGGCAGCGCCTTGGTGATCCGGTCGCCGATCGCGAAGCCGTGGTCGAGGATGCGGGCGGCGTCCTTGATCGCCTGCTTGGCCTTGATCCGGCCGAAGGTGGCGATCTGGGCGACCTTCTCCGCGCCGTACTTCTCCGTGACGTACTTGATCGTCTCGCCGCGGCGGTGGTCGTCGAAGTCGATGTCGAAGTCGGGCATCGAGGGACGCTCGGGGTTGAGGAACCGCTCGAAGAAGAGTCCGTGCTCGAGCGGGTCGAGGTCGGTGATCTTCAGTGCGTACGCCACGATCGACCCCGCACCCGAACCACGACCCGGGCCGATCCGGATGCCGTTGTTCTTCGACCACTGGATGAAGTCGGCGACCACGAGGAAGTAGCCCGGGTAGCCCTTCTGCAGGATGACGTCGATCTCGAACTCGACGCGGTCGCGGACCTCCTGGGTCGTCTTCTCCCCGGGGTAGCGGATCTCGATGCCGCGCCAGGTCTCCTTGCGCAGCCAGGAATCCTCGGTCTCCCCCTCGGGGATGTCCGCAAGGGCCATGTAGCCACCGGTCGACTCGCTGAACTGCACGTCGCAGCGCTCGGCGATCAGCAGGGTGTTGTCACAGGCCTCGATCAGGTCCTGCCGGCCCCACAGCTCACGCATCTCGGCGGCGGTCTTGATGTAGTAGCCGCTGCCCTCGAACGCGAAGCGCTTGCCGCCCTTGGAGTAGGGCGGCTCGTTCATCCGGCTGCCCGACTGCACGCACAGCAGCGCCTCGTGGGCACCGGCGTCCTCGGGGTTGTTGTAATGGGAGTCGTTGGTCGCGACGGGTGCGATGTTCATCGCCTTGCCGAGCTTGAGCAGGTCGTCACGGACCCGCTTCTCGATGGAGATGCCGTGGTCCATCAGCTCGAGGAAGACGTTGTCCTTCCCGAAGATGTCCTGCAGCTCACCGGCCTCCTTGAGCGCCTCGTCCCACTGGCCCAGCCGCAGCCGGGTCTGGATCGCGCCCGAGGGGCAGCCGGTGGAGACGATGATCCCTTTGGAGTGCTCGGCGAGGATCTCCTTGTCCATCCGGGGCTTGAAGTAGTAGCCCTCCAGGCTGGAACGGCTCGAGAGCCGGAAGAGGTTGTGCATCCCCTCGGTGGACTCGGCCCACATCGTCATGTGGGTGTAGGCGCCACCACCCGAGACGTCGTCGCCGCCCTCCTGCGCCGCATCGCCCTTGCCCCACCGCACCCGCTTGCGCTCGCCGCGCGGGGTGTTCGGCGTGATGTAGGCCTCGATCCCGATGATCGGCTTGACGTCGTGGGCCTTCGCCTTCTTCCAGAAGTCGTAGGCCCCGTGCATGTTGCCGTGGTCGGTCATCGCGATCGCCGGCATCTCGAGCTCGCTGGTCCGCTTGAAGAGACCATCGAGGAGCGAGGCACCATCCAGCATCGAGTATTCGGTGTGGACGTGCAGGTGGACGAAAGAGTCCTTGGAGCCGGCCGCCATTGGCGTGGAGCCCTCCTCGAGGTCGAACGGATGGAGCGGGCGCAGGAGCCCGTGCAAACGGACGACCTGGGGGAAGGACTACAGACTATCTGGCGCCACCGACAGTTTTTCGGGCGGCTGGCCGTACAGTCGTGAGTTGTGGTGACGATCCTCGACGGCGGCCTGTCCAACGCGCTGGAAGCCCGCGGTCACAACGTCTCCGGCGCCCTGTGGACGGCCCGGCTGCTCGACGAGTCGCCGACGGAGATCGCCGCGGTCCACCGCGCCTACTTCGCCGCCGGCGCCGACGTCGCCACGACCGCGAGCTACCAGGCCAGCGTGCCAGGTTTCGTGGAGGCCGGGATGACCGAGACGTACGCCACCGAGCTCCTTCGTCGCAGCGTCCGCGTCGCGCGCGAGGTCGCCGAGGAGGCTCCCGGGCGCCTGGTCGCCGCCTCGGTCGGGCCCTATGGCGCCTATCTGGCCGACGGGTCCGAGTACCGCGGCCGCTACGGGGTCTCCGCGGCCGCGCTGCGTGACTTCCACGCGCCCCGGCTGGCTCTGCTCGAGACCGAGGACCCCGACCTCATCGCGGTCGAGACCATCCCCGACATCGAGGAGGCCGAGGTGCTCGTCGACCTCCTCGACGACATCGGCCTCCCGGTGTGGTTCTCCTACTCCTGCACCGGCACCCGCACCCGTGCCGATCAGCCCCTGGCCGACGCGCTGGCACTGGCCGCGGGCATCCGCTCCGTGGTCGCGGTCGGCGTCAACTGCTGCGACCCCGCCGACGTCCCCGCCGCCATCCAGCTCGCCACCGCCACCGGCGAGCCCGCCGTCGTCTACCCCAACACCGGGGAGGTCTACGCCGACGGCGCCTGGACCGGCACCCCTCACTTCCGCCCCGGCGAGGCCCTCTCCTGGGTCCGTTCCGGAGCCGCGTACGTCGGTGGCTGCTGCCGCGTCGGCCCCGCCGAGATCGCCCTCCTGGCAGCCGAGGCGTCACATAGGTCGGCCGAGTAGGCATCAGCCTGCCCACTCGACCGACGCGAGTGACGCCTCGGCCGACCTGGGTGACGCCTCGGCTAGGGCCAGGCCATCCGTACGTCGGGAGTCTTCTCCTGGTTGGCGGAGCCGTCGGTGCGCTCGACCTCGCGCAGCCCGTGGCGAGCGTAGAAGGCCCGCGCGGGGGTGTTCATCTCGAAGACCCAGAGACCGAAGCCGTCGGGAGTCAGCGACTTCACCAGATCGACCAGCATCGTGCCGAGGCCGGTGCCCTGGGCGCGGGGGTGGACGAAGAGGTCGTCGAGCCAGGTCGGGGTGAAGGCGACGAAGGCCGAGACGACGCCGGCGACCTCCGTGACCCAGACCTGCGACCCCTTCTGAGGCGCCAGGACCTTGACCGCGAGCCACTCCCGGATGTCCGACTCCGGGTAGATCGGCGCCGGCATCGGCGCGGCCGCACGGGCCTCGACGTAGGTGCGGACGATCTCGTCGATGTCCTCGCGCTCCGCGGGCCGGAGCACGGCCTCAGTCGGAGTCGCGGATGACATCGAGCGCGTGCTGGAGGTCGTCGGGGTAGGTCGACTCGAAGGTGACGTACTCACCGGTCTCCGGGTGCTCGAAGCCGAGCTGCACCGCGTGCAGCCACTGCCGCTCGACCCCGACGCGCCGAGCCAGGGCGGGGTCGGCGCCGTAGGTGAGGTCGCCGACACAGGGGTGCTTCAGTGCCGACATGTGGACGCGGATCTGGTGGGTGCGCCCGGTCTCGAGGTGGATCTTGAGCAGCGAGGCGAACCGATGCGCCTCCAGCGTCTCGTAGTGGGTGACCGACTGACGCCCGTCCGCGCGGACCGCGAACTTGTAGTCGTACTTCGGGTTGCGCCCGATCGGGGCGTCGACCGTCCCCTCGAGCGGGTCGGGGTGGCCCTGGACCAGCGCGTGGTAGGTCTTGTCGACCGTACGCTGCCGGAACGCGTTCTTGAGGACCGAGTAGGCGTGCTCGGACTTGGCGATCACCATCACGCCGGAGGTGCCGACGTCGAGGCGCTGGACGATGCCCTCGCGCTCCTTGGCCCCTGAGGTCGAGATCCGGAAGCCGGCCGCGGCGAGGTGGCCGACGACGGTCTGCCCCTGCCAGCCCGGCGAGGGGTGGACGGCCACGCCGACGGGCTTGTCGATCACCACGAAGGCGTCGTCGTCGTAGATGATCTTGATGCCCTCGACGATCTCGGGCTTGATCTCCAGCGGGTCTGCCTGCGACGGGATCGTCGCGTCGAGCATCGACCCGGCGCTGACCCGGTCGCTCTTGGCCACGGCCGAGCCGTCCACGGTCACCAGGCCCTCGGCGATCAGCTCCGCCGCGCGGGTGCGGGAGAGGCCGAACAGACGCGCCATGGCGG
This sequence comes from Nocardioides sp. NPDC057577, assembly GCF_042801335.1. Classification (NCBI taxonomy): domain Bacteria; kingdom Bacillati; phylum Actinomycetota; class Actinomycetes; order Propionibacteriales; family Nocardioidaceae; genus Nocardioides; species Nocardioides sp. NPDC057577. The sequence goes on from NZ_JBHVGB010000211.1 coordinate 8,228, forward strand.
CGTCGACCCGCTCCCCCTCCAGGCCGTCCGGGACGTGCAGCGTGCGCTGGTCGGCGTGACCGAAGTTCACTTCTTCTCGCCCTCGGACTCGTCCGCGGCGCCGCCGTCGATGGACCCGTCCAGCCCGATCCCCTTGAACGAGAAGATCACGATCAGCACCGCGGCCACGTTGATGCACATGTCGGCGACGTTGAAGATCGGCCAGTTGGGCAGCTGCAGGAAGTCGACCACGTGCCCGACGTAGAAGCCCGGCTCACGCGTCAGCCGGTCGATCAGGTTGCCACTGATGCCCGCGATCAGGATGCCGAGCGCGATGGCCCAGCCCCGGTGACGCACCCGGCGAGCAAACCAGAGCACACCGATCGTGGCCACGATCGAGAGCGTCGTGAAGACCCAGGTGTGGCCGGTTCCCGTCGAGAAGGCCGCTCCCGGGTTGCGGATGATGTTGAGCTGGAGCACCGAGCCGATCAGCTCCTGCGGCTGCCCGGGAACGAGCGTCGCGACCGCCCAGAGCTTCGTGATCTGGTCGATGACCAGCAGAAACACTGCGACGGCCGCGAACTCTGCCCATCGAACAGGGCGCACGTCGGACTCAGGACCGGTATGTGCGTCGCTCAGCGACGCTCCTCGCGCTGCTTGCATGTCATGCACAGTGTGGCACGCGGGAACGCCATGAGCCGCATCTTGCCGATCGGCTCCCCACACGACTCACAGATGCCGTACGAGCCGTCCTCGAGGTATCCCAGGACACGCTCGATCTGGGCCAGCTTGTCCTTCTCGCTGTTGACCACGGTCAGCTCGTGGTCACGCTCGAAGCTGGTCGCTCCCATATCCGCCTGGTCCTGGCCGGCACCGTCGCCGGAGTCCTTCATCAGGCCGGAGAGCTCGGTCTCGAGAGCGGTGAGCACCTCGAGGCTGTGAGCCCTCATCTCGTGAAGCTCGTCGATGACCTCGTTGAGCTCATCCTTGGTCCACGGGTCCTCGCCGTCCTTCACCTTCAGCTGGTCAGGAGAAACGACGGTCTTGGTTGCTTTCTTAGGCACGGCACTCGCTTTCTGGTGTGTGACACGGCCCCCCCGGGCCGCAGGGTGGTCAGGTTTGGCTAGGCGCTCGCCATGGCGCTTCGAACAGCCATGACGTAGGAGCTGGTATTCCCAGAAAGCTCGGGCGTCGTCACCTGGACGCGCCCGACTGCCGCGCTGGCGCGACACCTCATCGGTACAGACATGGAGTCCCCTTTCTCCTGCCGTCACTTCGCGCCGCCGAGTCGGTGCGGAGTGCGTGCCCGGAATGTAGCCCGGGAATCGGCTCTGCTCAACTAACACACCGAAACTGAACAGATATTGGTCCGCAGCGTGGAAAAACTCCGAAATCCTCTTACAGGACCCGCCTCACCTGCTACAACGCGTGTCCGCCCGAGCCGGCAGAACTGGCAGGAAGCATCGGACG
>NZ_JBHVGB010000212.1:0-9454 GCF_042801335.1 Nocardioides sp. NPDC057577
CCCTGTTTCTGTTCTCTGGTGCGGGATCAGTAGGACTTCGGGAGCCCCAGGGTGTGCATGGCGATGTAGTTGAGGATCATCTCCCGGCTGACCGGGGCGATCCGGCCGAGGCGGGCGGCGACGAGCTGGTTGGCCAGGCCGTACTCGACCGTGAGGCCGTTGCCGCCGTGGGTGTGGACCGCGGCATCGGTGGCGTTGCAGGCGACCTCGCCGGCGGCGTACTTGGCCATGTTGGCGTACTCGCCCGCCCCCGCGTCGTCACCGGCGTCGTAGAGCGCGGCGGCCTTCTGCCACAGCAGGCGAGCCTGCTCCAGCTCGATCTTGACCTTCGCGAGCGGGTGCGCGATGCCCTGGTGGGAGCCGATCGGGGCGTCCTTCCAGACCGAGCGGTCCGCGGCGTACGCCACTGCCTTTCCAAGCGCGTAGCGGGCCATGCCGCAGGAGAGGGCGGCGCCCATGATCCGCTCGGGGTTGAGGCCGGCGAAGAGCTGCCAGATGCCGCCGTCCTCGTCGCCGACGAGGGCGTCTGCCGGGAGGCGTACGTCGTCGATGAAGAGGGTGAACTGCTTCTCCGGCGCCTCCCAGGCCATCGGGATGACCTGCTTGGTGAAGCCCTCGGAGTCGGTCGGGACCACGAAGAGGGCCGGCTTGAGCTTGCCCGTCTTGGCGTCCTCGGTCCGGGCCACGATGAGGACCGAGTCGGCCTCGTCGACGCCGGAGATGAAGGTCTTCTGGCCGTTCAGCACCCAGCTGTCGCCGTCACGCTTGGCCGTGGTGGTGATCTTGTGGGAGTTGGAGCCGGCGTCGGCCTCGGTGATGCCGAAGGCCATCAGCAGGCTCCCGTCGGCGATGGCGGGAAGCCAGCGCTTCTTCTGCTCCTCGGTGCCGCAGCGGCCGATGATCGAGCCGCAGATCGCGGGGCTGACGACCATCATCAGCAGCGGGGCGCCGGCGGTCGCGGCCTCCTCGAGCACCGCGGCCAGGTCGCTCATGCCGCCGCCACCGCCGCCGTACTCCTCGTCGATGTTGACGCCGAGGAAGCCGTGGCGGCCCATCTCGAGCCACATCTCGGTCATCTTGCCGCCCTCGCGGGCCTGCTTGGCGACGAAGTCGTGGCCGTACTTCCCGGCCAGCTTCGCCACCGCCTCGCGCAGCGCGGTCCGCTCCTCAGGCTCACTGAATGCTGTTGCGGTCATGCTGTCTCCTCCTCGACGACGGCCAGCACCTCGCCGGCGGCGACCTGGGTTCCTGGTGTGACGTTGATCTGGGTGAGTACGCCGTCGGTCGGCGCGGTCACGGTGTGCTGCATCTTCATCGCCTCCAGGACCAGCAGCGGCTGGCCCTCTTCGACACTGTCACCCGCCTCGGCGAGCACGCTGACGACCGACCCCGGCATCGGCGCCAGCAGGCTCCCGGGCTGGGCCTGGGTGGCCGGGTCGGTGAACCTCGGACGCCTCCTCAGCGCGGTGTGCCCGAACGAGGAGTCGATATCGACCTGATCGCCCTCGATCGAGACCGCGTACGTCGTGCGCAGCCCGTCCTTCTCGAGCACAACCCGCTCTTGACCTGCGTCGATGACCTCGAAGCCGTCGACGCGATAGCCGGCGCGGGTGCCGTACCACTCGGCGACGAGACCGTCCTCGGACCCGTCCTCGAAGACGGTCCGCTGCGGCTGGTTGGTGACGTTGCGCCAGGCGACCGGGACCCCGGGCCGGCGGGTCCGCTCAGCCAGGGCGATCGCGGCGGCCACCGGGGCACCGGGGTCGTCGACCGTTGAAAGAAAAGTCTCTTTCGCGAGCAGGGCGGTGGTGACCTCGCCGCTCCGGAACGAGTCCGAGCCGAGGATCCCGACCAGCTGCTCCCGGTTGGTCACCAGCCCGTGGATCTTGGCCGTACGCAGCACCGAGACCAAGCGCCGGATCGCGGCGTCCCGGGTGGCCGCGTGCACGATCACCTTCGCCAGCATCGCGTCGTAGAACGTGCTGACCTCGGAGCCCGACGCGTAGCCGGCATCGACCCGCGCGTCCCCAGGGAACTCCAATGCCGTCAACGTCCCTGATTGGGGCTGATAGTCCGCCGCAGGGTCCTCGGCGTAGAGCCGCACCTCGATCGCATGCCCATCAACCCCGCTGGTTGAGCCGCCGGAGCCGCTAAGCGAAGGCGTGTCGAAACCAACACCTCCACCTTCCGCGACCGCGATCTGCAGCTCCACCAGGTCCACCCCGTGCACCAGCTCGGTCACCGGGTGCTCGACCTGCAGGCGCGTGTTCATCTCCAGGAACCAGAACCGCTCGGTGGCCGCGTCGTAGAGGAACTCGACGGTCCCGGCACCGCGGTAGTCGATCGCCGCGGCAGCGTTCCGGGCGGCCTCGTGGAGCGCCGACCGGACGGCGTCCGGCAGCAGCGGGGCCGGGGACTCCTCGACGACCTTCTGGTGGCGACGCTGCACCGAGCAGTCGCGCTCACCGAAGACGGCGACGTTGCCCGCGCCGTCCCCGACGACCTGGACCTCGACATGGCGGCCGGCCTCGACGTACGGCTCGACGAAGACGGTTCCGTCCCCGAAGGCGGACGCGGCCTCGGCCTCGGCCTTGGCGATCTCGGCGCCGAGTGCGTCGAGCGAGCGGACGATCCGCATCCCGCGCCCGCCGCCGCCTGCGGAGGCCTTGACCAGCAGCGGGAGGTCGGACTCGACGGGCGAAGCCGGCGCCTCCAGGACCGGGACCCCGGCAGCGGCCATGATCTTCTTGGCCTCGATCTTGGAGCCCATCTGCTCGATCGACGCAGGGGAGGGTCCGATCCAGACCAGACCGGCAGCCTCGACGGCGCGCGCGAAGTCGGCGTTCTCCGACAGGAACCCGTAGCCCGGATGGATCGCGTCGGCACCGGCCACCTTCGCCGCCTCGATGATGAGGTCGGCGCGGAGGTAGGTCTCGGCAGGGGCGTTGCCGGGGAGGCGTACGGCATTGTCCGCCTCCGCCACGAACGGCAGGTCCGCGTCGGCGTCGGAGTGGACCGCGACGGTCTCGATGCCGAGCTTGCGGGCGGTGCGGAAGACGCGCGAGGCGATCTCGGCGCGGTTGGCGACCAGAATTCGGTTGATCATGGCACTCACATCCTGAAGACGCCGAAGTTCATGGCGCCTTCGACGGGTCGGGTGGCGATGGCGGAGAGGCAGAGGCCGAGGACGGTGCGGGTGTCGCGCGGGTCGATGACCCCGTCGTCGTAGCCGAGGCCGGAGAGGAACATCGGCAGCGACTGCTCCTCGACCATCCCCTCGACCATCTCCTTGACGCCCTTGAAACCCTCGGCGTCGAAGACCTCGCCCTTCTTCTCGGCCGACTCGCGGGCGACGATCTCCATCACGCCGGCGAGCTGGGCCGGCCCCATCACCGCGGACTTCGCGGAGGGCCAGGTGAAGAGGAAGCGGGGGTCGTACGCACGGCCGTTCATGCCGTAGTTCCCCGCGCCGTAGGACGCGCCCATGATCACGGTCAGGTGCGGGACGGTGGAGTTGGAGACCGCGTTGATCATCAGGGCACCGTGCTTGATGATGCCGCCCTGCTCATACTCCGTGCCGACCATGTAGCCGGTGGTGTTGTGCAGGAAGAGCAGCGGGGTGTCCTTCTGGTTGGCGAGCTGGATGAACTGCGCCGCCTTCTGGGCCTCCTCCGACATCAGCACGCCGCGCGCGTTGGCGAGGATGCCGATCTCGTAGCCGTGCAGCCGCGCCCAGCCGACGCAGAGGCTCGATCCGTAGAGCGGCTTGAACTCGTCGAACGCAACCTCGTTGTCGGGGCCGGTCCCGTCGACGATCCGCAGGATCGCCTCACGGGGATCGAACGGCTCCTTGAGGTCGGTCGGGATCAGGTCGAGCAGGCCGTCGGGGTCGAGCTCGGGCTCATAGGACGCCTTCGGCTCCGGGCCGCGCTTGCGCCAGTTGAGCCTGGCCACGACCCGGCGTGCCTGTCGGATCGCGTCGTGCTCGTCGACGGCGAGGAAGTCCGAGGAGCCGGAGATGCGCGAGTGCATCTCCGCACCGCCCAGCGACTCGTCGTCGGTGTCCTCGCCGGTCGCCATCTTGACCAGCGGCGGGCCGGCCAGGAAGACCTTCGCCCCCTCCTTGACCATGATCACGTAGTCGCTCATGCCGGGGACGTACGCACCGCCGGCCGTGGAGTTGCCGAAGACCACCGAGACGGTGGGCTGCTTGCGGGCGGAGGCTCTGGTCAGGTCGCGGAAGCCCTTCCCGCCCGGGATGAAGATGTCCTTCTGAGTGGGCAGGTCGGCGCCGCCGGACTCGGTCAGGTTGATCGTCGGCAGACCGTTCTTCTCGGCGATCTCGGCCGCCCGGAAGGAGCGCTTGAGGGAGTAGGGGTTGAGCGCCCCGCCCTTCACCGTCGGGTCGTTGGCGACGATCATGCACTCGACGCCCTCGACCACACCGATGCCGGTGATGATCGAGCCACCGACCGGGAAGTCGCTGCCCCAGCCGATCAGCGGCTGGGTCTCCAGGAACGGGCTGCCCTCGTCCAGGAGCAGCTCGATCCGCTCGCGGGCGAGGAGCTTGCCACGGGCCTTGTGGCGGGCGACGTACTTCTCGCCGCCGCCGGCCGCGGCCTTGGCGTGCTCGGCGTCGAGGGCGTCGATCTTCTCGAGAAGCGCCTCTCTATTTCCGCTCATCGGTCCAGTCCCAACAGCTTGGCGGCCAGGTCCGTCATCACTTCGGTGGCTCCTCCTCCGATCGGCAGGATCCGGGCGTCGCGGTAGTGCCGCTCGACCTCGGTCCCGTGCATGTATCCCGTCCCGCCGTGGAGCTGGACGGCCTGGTCGACGACCCAGGTGCAGGCCTCGACCGCTGTCTGCTTGGCCAGCGCCGCCTCGGCGATCGTGGCCTGGGTCGACCCCTCGCGGTCGTATCTCGCGACCACGGCGTGGGTATAGGCCTTGGCCACCTCGACCTGCCGGTGCATCTCGACGAGCTTGTGGCGTACGACCTGACGCTTGATCAGTGGCTCGCCGAAGGTCTCACGCCGGCGGCAGTATTCGATGGTGAGCGCCAGGCAGCGCGCGGCGGTGCCGTAGCCCTGCACGGCCAGCGCGATCCGCTCGGTCACGAACGCCTCGGCGATGTAGACGAAGCCGGCGTTCTCGTCACCGACGAGATTGGCGGCCGGAACGCGTACGTCCTCGAAGGCGAGCTCCGCGGTGTCGGAGCACTTCCAGCCCATCTTCTCGAGCTTGCGGGTGACCGTGAAGCCGGGGGTGTCCTTGTCGATCACGAGCAGGCTGATGCCGCCGGCGCCCTTCCCGCCCGTGCGTACGGCGGTGGTGACGAAGTCGGCGCGGCAGCCAGAGGTGATGAACGTCTTGGCGCCGTTGACGACGAGCTCGTCACCGTCGCGCGTTGCGGTCGTGCGGAGGTGGGCGACGTCGGAGCCGCCGTCGGGCTCGGTGATCGCGAGGCTGCCGATCTTCTCGCCGGCCAGGGTCGGCCTCACGTATCGGTCGATGAGGTCGTCCGAGCCGTGCCTGGCGATGTGCGGCAGCGCGATCCCGTGGGTGAACAGGCCCGCGAGCAGACCGGACGAGGCGCCCTCGGACATCAGCCCCTCGGTCACCGCGACGGTGTCGGCCAGTCCGCCGCCCTCACCGCCGGCCTCCTCCGGGAACCCGATCCCGAGCAGGCCCTGCTTGGCGGCGGCCTTGTGCAGATCCCGCGGGATCTCCTGGTTGTCCTCCCAGACCTGGAGGTCAGGGAAGACTTCACGGCGGGCGAATTCGGCGCCCAGCTCGAACAGGTCGTTGCTCACAGAAGCTCCTGCGGGATGTCGACAAATCGGCTCCGGGCCCACTCGCCCAAGCCCTTCGCCTGCGGGTCGAACCGTGTCGAGGCGGCTACGCCTTCCCCGAGCAGGTCGTGGATGACGATGTTCACCCCGCGCAGGTGCGGCAGCGGCGTGATGTCGATGGCCAGGTCCTCGGCCTCGGGCAGCAGGTCCCGTACCCACTCCGGGGTGACGGTGTCCAGCAACCACTCGACGGCCGCCTCCGGCTGCCCCTGCGGCACCCAGAGCCCGAGGTTGGCGTCGCCGCCCTTGTCCCCGGATCGGGCATAGACCAGCTCCCCCAGCGCTCGCCGAGAGGTCGCCCCCGTCGGCCGAAGCGTCGCTGCGGTCGGTCGAGTGGTCACATCGCGTGACGTCTCGGCCGACCTAGCCGACGCCTCGGCGTAGGCGAGTGGGGACGGGACCTCGTAGGTCGACCCGTCGGGGAGGTGGACGGTCTCGGTGGCGCGGTCGCGCCGGACGTACGCAGCCTTGTAGATCCCGAACGGAGACGGCCGTCCCGGGGGCGCGGTGACGTGGAAGCCCGGGTAGGAGGCGAGCGCCAGCTCGATGGCCGGGGCGGTCAGCGCGCGACCGACTGCATCGGCGTCCGCGGCGCGTGCGGAGAGCCGCAGGATGCAGGCGGCTCCCTCCTCGGTCGGGGAGTCGGGCGCGGGGATGCGGTAGGTCGACCAGGTGTAGTCGGGCCCGATCGGGAGCTCGGCGTCGAGCTGGTCCCGCAGCCAGGTGGCCTTGGCGTCGATGTCGGGGCCGGTGAGCACGAACTCGGCGGAGTTGCGGTAGCCCCCGAGCGAGTTGACGGCGACCTTGAGCGTGGCCGGCGGCGGGGTGCCCGTCACGCCCGTGATCGCCACGCGGTCGATCCCGACCTCGGAGAGGCGGATCGACGTCAGGTCGGTGGTGACGTCGGGACCGAGATAGAGCGGACCCTGGATCTCGTAGAGCAGCTGTGCGGTGACCGTGTCGACCGTGACCGTGCCGCCGGTCTCGTCCTGCTTGGTGATGATCGAGGAACCGTCGACGGCGATCTCGGCGACCGGGAAGCCCAACGGACGCGCCCGAGCCTGGGGCGACATGGTCAGGAACCCGGAGAAGTTGCCGCCGGTGGCCTGGGTGCCGCACTCGATCACGTGCCCGGCGACCACGGCGCCCGCGAGCTCGTCGTAGGAGTCGCGCTTCCAGCCGTGGTGGGCGATCGCCGGCCCGACGACGACGCTCGCGTCGGTGACGCGACCGGTGACGACGATGTCGGCGCCGGCGTCGAGCGCGTGCGCGATCCCGAAGGCACCGAGGTAGGCGTTCGCCGTCAATGCGTCGGGATGGGAGTCGAGACGACCCCGGAGATCGTCACCGTCGACGTAGGCCACCTTGGCGCGGGTCCCGAGCGCCTCGATGGCGGCAGCGAGACCGGCGGGGTTGAGACCGCCGGCGTTCGAGACGATCTTGACGTCCCGCTGCAGGGCGAGGTCGATGCTGTCCGCGACCTGGCGCAGGAACGTCTTGGCGTAGCCCGTCGTCGGGTCCTTCAGCGTGTCCTTGCCGAGGATGAGCATGGTCAGCTCGGCGAGATAGTCGCCGGTGAGCACGTCGAGCCGACCACCCTCGAGCATGTCCCGCATCGCCGAGAACCGGTCACCGTAGAAACCGGAGCAGTTGCCGATGTTGATCACTTCTTGGCCCTCCCGTCCCCGGTGGGACCGGCGAACGCCTGGGCGATCGTCAGCCACTTCTCGGCGTCGCCGCCGGTGGTCTCCAGCGCGGTGTCGTCGCGGTGGATGCGCTGGGTGACGAGCCGGGCGAAGTCGTACGCCGGGCCGCGGACACTCTGCACCGCATCCTCGGTCCCCCACTCCCAGACCTCGCCCGAGGGTGAGGTGAGGGAGATGCGGAAGGGCTCGCTCGGCGGGGTCAGGCCGTGCACCCCGTAGGAGAAGTCACGGGTGCGGGTGCCGAGGTGGCAGACGTGCTTGATGCGGTCGCTGGGCTCGTAGGTCAGACCGAGCGCCTCGCGCACGTCCAGCCCGTGGGCCCAGGTCTCCATGAACCGAGCGGTCGCCATCGAGGCCGGCGACATCGGCGGACCGAACCAGGGCAGCTTCTTCCCGGCCGGGACGTTCGCGAGCTCTCCGGCGAGCTCGCCACGTACGCCGTCCCAGTGCTCCAACAGGTCCGTCGCCGGCATCGTGGCCAGCGCCAGCGCGGCCTCGTCGACGTAGCCCTCGGGATTCTTGAGCGCCTCGGTGACCAGCTCGTCCCACGCGGTCGCGTCACCCGCCACCCACTCGGTCGCAGCGAGCGCGGCCTCGTCGGTCCAGGCCAGATGGGCTATCTGGGCGGCGACGTCCCAGCCCGCGGCCGGCGTCGGCTCCCGCCAGCCCGCCTCGCTCAGGCCCGCCACCACCTGGCGCAGCTCGAACCCCTCCATCGACAGGTCCTCGAGAAGTTGATCCAGCAGACTCATCGCAGCTCTCTTTCCAAGACCTCGGCCCAGTGATCGAGGATCCGTTCGCGTCGGGCGGCATCGTCGGTAATCGTGTCAGCCAGAGCCAGGCCGCGGACGAGATCGAGCGTGGCCTGCACGAGCTCGCGTACGCCCGGCTTCGTCTCGTCCGCATCCAGCAGCTCGACCGTGGCCCGGTGGAGCTCGCGCCCGATGCGCTGCTCGAGCGGACCCACCGCCGCGGCCAGCTGCTCGTCGGTACGGGCCGCCACCCACAGCTCCAGGGCCGCGGCGAAGACCGGGGAGGTGACCTGCTCGGCAAGCATGGCGAGAACGTGGCGCGTACGCTGCCCGCCCTCCGGAAGCGCCCCGGCGGCCTCCTTCAGCGCTTCGCCTCGGGCCTCGGTGATGTGCTCGACCGCCGCCACGACCAGGTCGTTCTTGGCCGGGAAGTGGTGCAGCTGCGCCCCGCGGGAGACCCCGGCACGCTGGGAGACGAGCGTCGTCGAGGTGCCGGCGAAGCCGCGCTCGGCCAGCAGCTCCACGGTGGCGTCGAGGAGGCGGGCCCGCATCGCGCGGGTGCGCTGTTCCTGAGGTACGCGGGTGGCCTGGCTCACAGGCACGCACTCTGCCGCGCCAGAAACAAACAGTCAACCCTGACTGTATATTTCTGAGACGACGTCACGCCTGGCGGAAGCGGAACGTCCGGAACCGCTCGTAACGTCGGTCCCATGGCTATCGCACGCACTCCTCAGTGGGTCATCGACTGTCCCGACACGGCAGCCCTGGCCACCTTCTACGCACAGCTCCTCGGATGGGAGTCCAAGGTCGACGACGACGGCGGCTGGGCCAGCGCCTGGGGCGACGGCGGATCGCTCGACTTCCAGCGCGTCGACAACTACCAGGCCCCGAAGTGGCCCGGCCAGGACGTACCTCAGCAGACGCATCTCGACGTCACCGTCGACGACCTCGACAAGGCCGAGGCCGAGGTCCTCGCGATCGGCGCCACCAAGCACGAGGTCCAGCCCGGCGAGTCCTTCCGCGTCTTCCTCGACCCCGCCGGTCACCCCTTCTGCCTCTGCCGGGCCTGACCCCCGCCGAGTCGGCAGAAATGGCGAGCCGAGAATGCAGTTGTGGGGGGCGGCACCGGACTGTCGTGGCCCCC
>NZ_JBHVGB010000213.1:0-9452 GCF_042801335.1 Nocardioides sp. NPDC057577
CGTCATGACGAGCCGACTCGGCGGCATTTCTGGTCAGGATGAGCCGACTCGGCGGCGTTTTCGGCCAGGATGAGCCGACTCGGCTGGTTGGATGGATACGTGACGGCTGCATCGGTTGCTTCAGGGTCCGCCTCGGCGGTCGGACGTGCGATGCGTACATATCTCGATCACCTCACGGTCGAACGGGGCCTCGCCGCCAACACGCTGTCGTCCTATCGGCGCGACCTGAGGAGGTACGCCGAGTTCCTGGCACAACAGGACGTCGAGGACCTCGAGGGAGTCTCGGAAGCGACGGTCTCGGGGTTCCTGGCCCATCTGCGCGAGGGCAGCGAGGAGCATCCGGCGCTCAGCGCGACCTCGGCGGCGCGGACGGTCGTCGCGGTACGCGGGTTCCACAAGTTCGCGGTGGCCGACGGGCTGGTCGAGGCCAACCCGGCCGGCCACGTGAAACCTCCGCGCGCGGAGAAGCGGCTCCCCAAGGCGTTGCCGCTGGCCGACGTGGAGGCGATCCTGGAGGCGGCCGGCGCACCCGGGACAGCGCTCGCGCTGCGCGACCGGGCCCTCCTCGAGGTGCTCTACGGCACCGGCGCCCGCATCTCCGAGGCGGTGGGCCTCGACGTCGACGACCTCGACCGGGTCGACCATGTCGTCCTGCTGCGAGGCAAGGGCGGCAAGGAGCGGATCGTCCCGGTGGGCTCCTACGCCATCGAGGCCGTCGAGGCCTACCTGACCCGGGCCCGTCCCGATCTCGCGGCCGCCCGCTCAGGAGGTGCGCTCTTCCTCAATGCCAGAGGCGGCCGCCTCTCCCGCCAGTCCGCCTGGACCGTCCTGACCCGTGCCGCCGAGCGCGCCGGGATCCACCAGGACGTCTCGCCGCACACCCTGCGCCACTCCTTCGCCACCCACCTGCTGGACGGTGGCGCCGACGTACGTGTGGTGCAGGAGCTGCTGGGCCATGCCTCGGTGACCACGACGCAGATCTACACTCTTGTCACCGTGGACAATCTCCGAGAGGTCTTCGCGACCGCACACCCGAGGGCCCTGTGACCGACACCAACTGGATCCCCAAGGTCGGAGCGAGCCCCGACGACGTCTATGAGGCGGTCGTGGAATGGGCCGAGGGGAGCGGCCGCAGCCTCTACCCCCACCAGGACGAGGCGATCATGTCGATCCTCGCTGGTGAAAACGTCATCCTGGCGACGCCGACCGGTTCGGGGAAGTCCCTGGTTGCGGCGGGCGCGCACGCGGCGGCGCTGGCCGAGGACAAGGTCTCCTTCTACACCGCGCCGATCAAGGCTCTGGTCAGCGAGAAGTTCTTCGACCTCGTGGAGACCTTCGGCGCCGAGAACGTCGGCATGCTCACCGGCGACGCGAGCGTCAACGCGGACGCCCCGATCATCTGCTGCACCGCCGAGGTGCTCGCCAACCTCGCGCTCCGGGAAGGCAAGCACGCCGATGTCGGGCTCGTCATCATGGACGAGTTCCACTACTACGGCGAGCCCGACCGCGGCTGGGCGTGGCAGGTGCCGCTGCTCGAGCTTCCGCAGGCCCAGTTCCTGCTCCTCTCCGCCACCCTCGGTGACACCAGCGCGCTGGCCAAGGACATGACCAGTAGAAACGGTCGCGACACCGTCCTCGTCGACCAGGCGGAACGACCCGTTCCGCTCACCTTCGACTGGCGCCTGACACCGCTCCAGGAGACCCTCGAGGAGCTCGTCACCACCGGCCAGGCGCCGGTCTACGTCGTCCACTTCACCCAGAAGGACGCCGTCACCCACGGCACCTCGCTGCTCAACGCCGGCTGGCTCAAGCTCTCCAACGAGGAGAAGGACCAGATCGCCAAGCGGCTCGAGCCGGTCCGCTTCGCCGCCGGGTTCGGCAAGACCCTGGCCAAGCTCCTGCGGAAGGGCATCGGCGTCCACCACGCCGGCATGCTCCCCAGATACCGGCGACTGGTCGAGCAGCTCGCCCAGGCCGGGCTGCTCAAGGTCATCGCCGGCACCGACACCCTCGGCGTCGGCATCAACGTCCCGATCCGCACGGTGCTCTTCACCGGTCTGGCCAAGTTCGACGGCCGCCGCCAGCGCATCCTGCGGACCAGGGAGTTCCTCCAGATCGCCGGCCGCGCCGGACGGGCGGGCTTCGACACCCAGGGCTACGTCGTGGTCCAGGCCCCCGAGCACATCATCGAGAACGAGAAGGCCAAGGCGAAGTCCGAGGAGCGCCGCAAGGCCGGCAAGAAGAACTCCAAGGCCCAGCTCAAGAAGCCGCCCGAGGGCACCGTGGTGTGGACCGAGGCGACCTTCACCAAGCTCGTCGACGGCGCCCCCGAGCCGCTGCAGAGCCGGATGAAGGTCGACAACTCGATGATCCTCAACGTCGTCGCCCGCGACGAGGACGCCTTCGAGGTGATGCGCCGGATCACCCTGGACAACCACGAGGAGCGGCGCACCCAGCTCAAGCTCGCCCGCCGGGCCCTGCGGCTGACCCGCTCCCTGGTCCACAGCGGGGTCCTGACCAGGCTCGCCGAGCCCGACGCGTACGGACGCCGGTACGTCCTCACCGAGGCGCTCCCCGCCGACTTCGCGCTCAACCAGCCCCTGGCGCACTTCGCGCTCGCCGCGCTGGACACCCTCGATCCGGAGTCGCCCGAGCACACCCTCGAGATCGTCTCGGTGATCGAGGCGGTCCTCGAGCCGCCGCGCCAGATCCTCTTCGCCCAGCAGCACGAGGCCCGCGGCAAGGCGATCGAGAACATGAAGGCCGACGGCGTCGAGTACGACGAGCGGATGGCGCTCATCGAGGAGATCACCTGGCCCAAGCCGATGGCCGAGCGGCTCGAGGCGCTCTTCGAGGTCTACCGCGGCACCCATCCGTGGCTGCCCGAGGACGCGCTCGACCCGAAGTCGATCCTGCGCGAGATGTACGAGCAGGGGATGACCTTCACCGACGTCGTCAGCCGCTACCAGCTCGCCCGCTCCGAGGGCTTGGTGCTGCGCTATCTGACCGACGCCTACCGCACCTTCCGGCACACCGTCCCCGAGACCCACAAGAGCCCCGAGATCGAGGACCTGGTCGAGTGGCTGGGGGAGACCATCCGGCAGACCGACTCCTCGCTGCTGGACGAGTGGGAGGCGCTCTCCGACCCCGAGCACATCCCGTCGGCCGTGGCCCACCACGAGGCGCCACCGCCGCCGCGGTCGCTCTCCCAGCAGACCCGCGCGTTCGAGATCATGGTCCGCAACGCGATGTGGGCCCGGGTCGACGCGGTCTCGAGAGACGACCTCGACGCCCTGATGCGTCTGGAGCGTGCGGCCGCCGACCGCTTCGACCCGTCGCGCGACGTCGTGATGACCAGGTCCCGCTGGGACGACGCCCTGGAGGCCTACTTCGCCGAGCACGACGACGTGGGCATCTCCGCCGACTCGCGTTCGCCGAGGCTGCTCACCTGGACCGTCGAGCGCGGTGCGCCGGCAGGGGTGGACGAGGATGAGGAGGCGTACGACTCGACCCGGGTCTGGAGGATCACCCAGACCCTCGACGACCCGGCCGGCGACCACGACTGGGTGATCGAGGCGGTGGCCGACCTGGACGCGAGCGACGAGGCCGGCGAGCTGGTCCTGGCGACGGTGGCGATGCGCCGGCTGTGACCCGGTTGTCGAGGTCCGCTAGCGTTGAGCCGTGCGCAAGCTACTGAAGAACCCGATCGTGGTCGCGGCCGTCGCCAAGATCGCCAACGAGGCTCGCAAGCCCGAGAACCAGAAGAAGATCAAGGACGCTGCGAACAAGGCCTACGACCAGTTCCAGAAGCGCCGTCGGTCGCGCTGAGCCCGTCGAGCGGGGCCGCGGATCGAGTGGATATTCATCCACAGGTTTCTCCACATCGAAGGCCCTTCCTGTGGGGCTGGCGGGGCACCAAGTGCACAGGTCATCAACAGATTCGGGTCCCGTAGCAGAATCACCCGGATTTGCCTTGTGACACGCCCGGCGCGGCTCCTACAGTCGCGCAGATCCGGGTCTTAGAGTCGCCGTGTCGACATATAGACCCGCTAGCCGTGATCATCCCAGGGCCGCGGCAACTGAACCGGGGGTGGAGGAATGGAAGACAGCTATTTCGGAGCAGGTGGTGCGACCGCGCCGCAGATGCCTCCGCAGACGCCGGCAGCCCCGCCGCCGGCCTATCCGCCTTCGGCCCGGCTGCGCGCCAACGCCCCTGAGCCCGAGGAGGGCTCCTACTCCCCGGGCAAGAACAAGATGGGCCCGACCGGTCGCCCCTGGCCCAACCTTCCCGAGCCCGGCCCCGCCACCGGCGGCCCCGCGCGCACGGTCGCGATGGTCAACCAGAAGGGTGGGGTCGGCAAGACCACGACCACGATCAACCTGGGTGCCGCGCTGGCCGAGCACGGCCGCAAGGTCTTGATGGTCGACTTCGACCCGCAGGGGTCGCTGTCGGTCGGTCTGGGGCTCCAGCCCAACGAGATCGAGCTGACCGTCTACAACCTGCTGATGGAGCGTGACATCACGCTCGCGGACGTGGTCGTCCCCTCGGGCATCGACGGCGTCGACCTGCTCCCGGCCAACATCGACCTCTCTGCCGCCGAGGTGCAGCTGGTCCAGGAGGTCGCCCGTGAGCAGACCCTGGCCCGCGCCCTGGCTCCGGCCGTGGCCAACTACGACGTGATCCTCATCGACTGTCAGCCGAGCCTGGGGCTGCTGACCGTCAACGCGCTCACCGCCTCCGACTCCGTCGTCGTCCCGCTGGAGTGTGAATACTTCGCGCTGCGTGGCGTCGCTCTGCTCAAGGACACCATCGACAAGGTTCAGGAGCGGCTCAACCCGCGTCTGAAGATCGACGGAATACTGGGCACGATGTACGACAGCCGCACGATGCACAGCCGCGAGGTCATGGAGACCCTGGTCAACGGCTGGGGCGACCGCGTCTTCCACAGCGTCATCCGCCGCACCGTGAAGTTCGCCGACTCGACCGTGGTCGGCGAGCCGATCACCGAGTACGCCTCCAGCTCCACCGGTGCCGACTCCTACCGGATGCTCGCCAAGGAGGTGCTGGCCCGATGGCAACGCGGCGAGTGAGGGTTCCGGCTGCCGACGACCTCTTCCGGCGTACGTCCGACGGCGCTGCCGCCGCGGGGCCCGCCGCCGAGGCGAAGGCCCGGCCGGTGCACGCCGTGCCCGAGCCGGCCGAGGAGGCGCAGGCCGCCAAGAAGCGGTCCAGCGGTCGCGTACGTCATGACGAGAAGATGACGGTCTACATCACCTCCGAGGAGCTGCTCGACCTCGAGCACGCCCGGCTCAACCTGCGGGCCAAGCACAGCATCGCGGTCGACCGCGGCCGGCTGGTGCGCGAGGCGCTCGCGATCGTGCTGGCCGACCTGGAGGAGTACGGGGACGACAGCGCCCTCGTGCACCGGCTCGCTGACCCACGGTGACGGCCGCGCAGATGACAACTGTGCCGACGACGAATGGCCCCGACGGGGCCGAGGAGCGGGAGTCGAGCGGCGCGGGGGGATTCGAGGTGCGCCTCGACAACTTCGAGGGCCCCTTCGACCTGCTGCTCAGCCTGATCGCCAAGCACAAGCTCGACATCACCGAGGTCTCCCTGGCCACGGTGACCGACGAGTTCATCGCCTTCGTCAAGAAGGGCGCGGGGGAAGAGGGCAGCTGGGACCTCGAGCAGACCTCCAACTTCCTGCTGGTCGCGAGCACGCTGCTCGACCTGAAGGCGGCCCGGCTGCTGCCGCAGGGCGACGTCGAGGACGAGGAGGACCTCGCGCTGCTCGAGGCGCGCGACCTGCTCTTCGCGCGGCTGTTGCAGTACAAGGCGTTCAAGCAGGTCGCGGCCGTCTTCGGTGAGCGGCTCGCGAAGGAGTCCAAGCGGCACCCGCGCTCGGTGCAGCTCGAGCCGCGCTATGCGGGGCTGCTGCCCGAGGTGCTGATCGGGATCGGGCTGGACCAGTTCGCCCAGCTCGCTGCCGCCGCGATGGCACCCAAGCCGGGGCCGCCCGAGATCGGGCTCGCCCACATCCACGGCTCGAAGGTGTCGGTCAAGGAGCAGGCGGCGCTGGTCATCGAGCGGCTGCGCGCCTCCGGGCAGGTCACCTTCCGTGGCCTCTGCGCCGACTCGCCCGACACGCTGACCACCGTGGCCCGGTTCCTCTCGCTGTTGGAGCTCTTCCGTGAGGGAGCGGTCGCGTTCGACCAGGTCACCGCGCTGGGCGAGCTGACCGTACGCTGGACCGGCGACGGGGCGCTCGATGTCGATGAGCTGATCCAGGACGAGTTCGAGGGGCAGCCGCCCGCGGAGGGCGGCGCCGATGATGGTGTCGAGGATGGGGAGAAGGACGATGACTGAGGCCTCCGAAGAGACGCTCGCGATCGAGTTCGCAGACCTTCGCCCGGCGCTCGAGGCCGTACTGATGGTCGCCGACGAGCCGCTGGAGGCGGCTGCGCTGGCCTCGGCCGTCGGCCACCCGACCGCGTCGGTGGTCGAGGCCCTGGAGGGCCTGTCCGCCGAATACTCCGAGCAGGGTCGCGGCTTCGACCTGCGCAACGTCGCCGGTGGCTGGCGGTTCTACACCCGGGAGGCGTACGCCGAGGTCGTCGGAGGCTTCGTGCTCGAGGGGCAGCAGGCACGGCTGACCCAGGCGGCGCTGGAGACGCTCGCGGTGGTCGCCTACAAGCAGCCCGTCTCGCGCGCCCGGGTCTCCGCGATCCGTGGCGTCAACGTCGACGGCGTGATGCGTACGCTGCTCACCCGCGGTCTGGTCGAGGAGGCCGGGCAGGACCACGAGACCGGCGCCAACCTCTACCGCACCACCGGCTACTTCCTCGAGCGGATCGGCATCACCGACCTCGGCGACCTGCCGGAGCTGGCTCCCTACCTGCCCGACCTCGCCGACATGGAGGAGGAGCTGACCGAGCAGGTCAGCCAGGAGGCGCTGGCTGCTCAGCCGGAAGGCGCGGCGAATGGGTCCGACTCTGAGGATGCGGGAGAATCGAGTCCGTGAGCGACCTTCCTGAGCGAGACGATCTTCCGCTGGACGACGAGGGCCTGATCCGGCTCCAGAAGCTGCTGGCCCTGGCCGGCATCGCGTCGCGGCGCGGCAGCGAGATCCTGATGCTCAACGGCTCCGTCGAGGTCAACGGCGAGGTCGTCACCCGCCTCGGCACCAAGGTCGACCCCGGCAAGGACGTCGTACGCGTCGACGGCAAGCGGCTCCCACCGATCTCGGGCAAGGTCTACCTGGCCCTCAACAAGCCGCGTGGCGTGGTCTCGACGATGAGCGACCCCGAGGGCCGCCGCAACCTCTCCGACCTGGTCGCCGATCGGCCGGAGCGGCTGTTCCACGTCGGCCGTCTCGACACCGACACCGAGGGTCTGATCATCCTCACCAACGACGGTGACTTCGCCCACCGGCTGGCCCACCCCAGCTACGAGGTCGACAAGACCTACGTCGCCGAGGTCACCGGCGAGATCTTCCCCAACGTACGCAAGCGGCTCCTCGCCGGCGTCACCCTCGAGGACGGTCCGGTGACCGTGACCAAGGCCCGGATCATGGAGACCCGCAAGGACAAGTCGATCATCGAGCTGGTCATCCACGAGGGACGCAACCGCATCGTGCGCCGCCTCCTCGATCATCTCGGCCATCCGGTCACGCGACTGACCCGCACCCGGATCGGTCCGGTCCGGCTGGGCACCATGAAACCCGGCGACATGCGCGATCTCTCCCGCGAGGAGCTCGGCGAGCTGCTCGACACCACCGAGCTCTGAGGCTCGGAATTCTGAATGCGTACGCCGCTCCGAGCCGCTAAGGTGAACGGCATGCAGCGCGCGATGAGCACGACGACGCCGGACCCACTCCGGCGCTGACCTGCTGTCCACTTTTCGCAGACCGCCCCGGAGCATTGCTCCGGGGCGGTTCTCGTCTCCGGTGGTGATGCTCCGGGCCGAAACCCAGGAGCATCCACCATGAACCTCGACCATCGAGACCTCAACCGCGATCTCGCCATCTTCGCCACCGACCCACTGGCCGGCTCCGGACTGCCGCTGTGGCTGCCCGACGGGGCCGTCGTCTTCGCCGAGCTGGAGCGCCTCGCCGCCGACCTGGCCCGGGCCGACGGCTGCGTACCCGTCAAGACCCCGGTGCTCGGCAAACGCGCCCTCTTCGAGCGCTCGGGACACTGGGCGAAGTTCGCCGAGGACACGTTCCCGCCGATGTCCATGGGGCCGGGTCCGGAGGAGGACGACCTCGTCCTCCGTCCGGCCAACTGCCCCCACCACGCCCTGGTCTACCGGGCGCGCCCGCACTCCTACCGCGAGCTCCCGATCCGGCTGCACGAGCTCGCCCCGATGTTCCGCGCCGAGCGGTCCGGGGTGCTCTCCGGGCTGAGCCGGGTACGTCAGATCAACCTCGACGACACCCACGTCTTCTGCCGTCCCGACCAGGTGCGGGACGAGGCGGCACGAGCGCTGCGGTCCGCACTCGAGGCCCAACGGATCCTCGGCCTCCACGTGGACTACGTACGGCTCTCCCTGCGCGACGGCTCGCCGTCCTACCTGGGCTCCGACTCCCAGTGGGCCGACGCCGAGAAGGCCCTGCGGTCAGCGGTCGAGGACGCCGGGCTGGAGGCGTACGGTCTGGAGCTGTCGGAGGCTCTGGGCGAGGCAGCCTTCTACGGGCCCAAGCTCGACCTCCAGGTCATCGACCCGGCGGGTCACGAGGAGACCATCGCCACCGTCCAGATCGACTTCAACCAGCCCGAGCGGTTCGACCTCACCTACGACGACGCCGACGGCTCTCGTCAGCGAGTCGTGATGGTCCATCGAGGCACCGTCGGTTCCATGGAGCGGGTCGCGGCGGCTGTGCTCGAGCGCTATCAGGGTCGCCTACCGTTGTGGCTGGCCCCGTCCCAGATCGCCGTCCTCCCGGTCTCCGCGTCCCAGGACGCGGCTGCTCGTGGGCTCGTGGACGCGCTCGTCGCCGAAGGTCTCCGCCCACGGCTCGACCCGGGCGGTTCTCTCGGCGCCAGGATTCGTGAGTCCCGGCGGCGCCGGGAGCCGCTCATCGCGGTCATCGGCGGGGTCGAGGCGGACGCGGGGGAGGTGCAGGTACGTGATGTCGCTCGTGGTCTTGAGCGGCGGGTCTTGGTTGCTGATCTGGTCAGGGTGATGAAGGAGGCTTATGTCTCGCGGGCTGGTTCGGTTTCCTGGTGAGTTGCCTGGGCCTTCGTGGTGGGTGTGGGCCGCCGACCCTTGCTTGGAGGGTCTTCTCGACGGACCCCGGAGTAAAGGACGGCCTTCGGCCGCCGGCTTCGCCGGCCGCTTCGCGGTCCTTGACTCCGGCGCCCGTCGAGAAAATATTTGGCTGGCTATCGGGGCGGCGGCCCGGGTGTGGCGCGGAGGATTCTTGTTGGGATAGGTGGGGCTTGTGGGG
>NZ_JBHVGB010000214.1:0-9383 GCF_042801335.1 Nocardioides sp. NPDC057577
GACCTGCTCCTCCGCGAACGAATAACCCGGCGCGCTATCGCACACCCGGGTCGTCCGCGCCGCCATCGCACCGCTGGTCGGCCGGGATGCGCTGGCTCGGCCCACATTCCCGCCATGGCGGGAAAATGCCGCGCCCCGCCGCAGACCCGCCGCGCAGATCCCCGCCATGGCGGGAATCTGCGCCGCAGCGCGAACGCCCTAGTCCAGCAGCGAGCCCGGGATCTGCCCGTGGCGTACGCGCTGGGGGTGGTTGCCTACGTCGAGATAGGCGAGCTCCTCGCCGGTGCGGAAGTCGATCACGGCGACCGCGTCGGCGTCCGACAGCGACGCCCAGCAGGTGTTGCCGAGGCCTTCGGTGGTCCAGTAGGGCTTGCCGTAGTAGTGGCCGGTGGTCTCCTCGTCGAGGATGGTGTGCTCGCCGCTGGAGCGGTCGACCATCGCGACATAGTCGTCCATCGTGCCCGCCGCGCACAGGGTCTCGCCCTTGGCATCGATCGAAAGACCGTGGTGGGCGGAGTCGTTGACGTAGAGCTCGCGGGGCAGCTGGGTGTGCTTGGGGAGCTGGATGACGCGGGTGACGGCGCCGGTGCGGGGCTCCTCGACGGAGCCGGTGGAGT
Organism: Nocardioides sp. NPDC057577; assembly: GCF_042801335.1. Taxonomy (NCBI): domain Bacteria; kingdom Bacillati; phylum Actinomycetota; class Actinomycetes; order Propionibacteriales; family Nocardioidaceae; genus Nocardioides; species Nocardioides sp. NPDC057577. The sequence continues at coordinate 618 of NZ_JBHVGB010000214.1, forward strand.
AGCCGACCTTCCCGTCGATGTCGGCGGCCTGGGTGTCGAACTCGACGATGCCGTGCAGGAACGACATCTGGAAGTAGATGAACCGCTCGCCGGGCGCGACCGCCATCGGGCGTACGGCTGAGGAGATCGAGGGGTAGCCGGCCTCCTCCAGCTCCTTGCCCATCTCCCAGCGCTGGGAGACGTCGAAGCTGGACTCCTCGACGATCTCGAACCAGCGGTCGCCCTTGATCGCGTCGTGGATCGGGCCGATCTTGATCGGCGGGAGCAGGTCGGTGCCGGGGATGGTGCCGAGGCCGAGCTGGTCGAGGTTGATCAGCGGCAGCGAGTCGAGGGTGATCTCCTTCTGGTCGCCGGGCAGGTAGACGCGGCCGATGGAGGCGTGGAAGATGCGCGAACCGTCCTCGGAGTAGTTGTTCTCGTGGGGCGTCTCGCCCGACTCGAACGTACGCAGCCGCTCACCCGTCCGCGGGTCGCCCGCCCCGCCCATCCAGTACTCGTGCACCGATCGCGAGGTCGAGTCCGAGACCAGCAGCTTGGTGCCGTCGGGGGAGAGGCCCATGTGGTCGGTGCGATGGCCGTCCATCTGCTGCTCGACCACGACGGAGTCGGGCGAGCCCGCGAGTGCCTTCGCGATGTCGATCCAGACCACGTCGGCGAGGCTGGGCCGCGAGACCGCCAGCAGCTTGCCGTCCCGGGTGGTGAACATGTCGTCCACGAGCTGGTCGTTGCCCTCGCCGGGGCCGTAGCGGACCAGGTAGTACATCGCCAGGCGCTCGGGATCCTGGTGGATCTCGGCGATCTCCTGCTTCTTGTCCGGCACCAGGTCGATGTCCTTGCGCAGCACCTCGAGGCTGCGAGCGTCGACGATCGAGGCCGTCCCGTCCCAGTTGTTGCCGACGACCATCACGTCCTGCAGTTCCGGGGTCGCGCTCGCGCTGATCGCTGGAGCGGCTGCGGTGAGCGAGAAGACGAAGAAAAGGGCGACCGTGACTGCTGCCGCACGACGCATCGCGGGACCTCCTGGGGGATTCGGTTATCTGAGACACAACGTCTCGGGCCCGCGGAGGTTACGGGCGGTACGCGGTGGGTGGGTCAGCGTCGTCAGAAGCCGAGGCTCGCGTTCTCCAACAGCGTGATCCGCTCGGCCGGGCCGTCGAAGGACAGCCCCCGCACCTCGTGACGCCCGAAACAGAAGAGCAGGAGCTCGCCGACAGGGCCGGTGATGGTGACGGGCTCCTCGCCGGGCCGGAGGGTGGCGGTGTCGGTGCCGTTGCTGACCACGAGCGGGGTGCCCGCGGACCGGACCAGGCCCTTGCCGAGCAGCTTCAGGGTGCGCCAGAGCTCGCGCTCGGCAGCGGCGGGGAGCGTACGCGGTGCCCAGCCCGGCTGGGCGCGGCGGAGGTCCTCGTGATGGACGAAGAACTCCACGGTGTTGACCGCCTTGTCGATCGGCCCGAGCGCGAACGGGGTGCCCTTCGGGTCGCGGAGGCGGTCGGCGAGAGCCTCGAGCGGCTGGACGGCGTACGCGGCCTCCGCCTTCCTCAGCACGGGCACGAGCGGTGTCCAGAGGTTGCCCGCCGCTGCCCACGGGCGGCGTTCGCGGACGAGCAGGTGCACCAGCAGGTCCTTGACCTCCCAGCCTTCGCAGAGCGTGGGGGCCGTCGGCCCGAGAGAGACGGCGGTGTCGCACAGGGCGATGCGCTCGGAGCGCGCGAAGGAAGCCACGGCCTGCACTCTATCGAGCCGGTGCCACGTCGAGGGCGACCAAAAAAATTCGTCGCAGCCACGGTGCTGGCCTAGGCTTTACCTCGAGATGAGCGACGAGGAACTGATACCCCAGCGGGCCACGACGACCGACGGGTTCAAGGTTCTCGGAGTCGCCATCCGGCGCGAGTGGGCGGTCTTCACGCTCTCGACCCTCGGCTCCGCGCTCTTCGGGGCGCTGACCGTCGCCGACGCCTGGGTGCTGGGCTGGTCCACCGACCACGTGCTGGTGCCGGCGCTGCGCGACGGCGAGATCGGCGCCGGCTGGCTGTGGGCCGTGGTGGGGCTCTTCGTCGGCGTCGCGATCCTGCGGGCCGTCGGGGTGGTGGCACGGCGGCTGGGCGCCGGGGTGATGCAGTACCGCATGCAGGCCCATTCGCGCCGCGCGGTCACCCGTCAGTATCTGGCGCTTCCTCTCGCCTGGCATCACCGGCACCCGACCGGCGAGCTGCTCTCCAACGCCAACTCCGACGTCGAGGCGTCCTGGGCGCCGATCGCGCCGCTCCCGATGGCCGTCGGCACCCTCGCGATGATGGTGATCGCGATCGGGCAGATGTTCTGGACCGACGTCGTCCTGGCCTCGGTCGCGATCCTCGTGTTCCCGGCGGTCGTCGTCGCCAACCTGGTCTTCCAGCGCTTCTCCTCGCCGCTGATGACCCGCGCCCAGCAACTGCGCGCGGAGCTCTCCGGGATCGCTCACGAGTCCTTCGACGGCGCCCTGGTCGTCAAGACGCTGGGCCGTGAGGCGGAGGAGACCGCCCGCTTCCAGGACAAGGCCCAGGAGTTGCGCGACGTCAACATCCACGCCGGCCGACTCCGCGCCGCCTTCGACCCGGTCCTGGCCGCACTGCCCAGCATCGGCGTCCTCGCCGTCCTGGCCGTCGGCGTCGGCCGCGTCTCCAGCGGAGCCGCCGCGCCCGGTGACGTCGTCCAGATCGCCTTCCTGCTCACCATCGTCGCCTTCCCGATCCGTTCCTTCGGCTGGCTGCTGGGGGAGTTCCCGCGCAGCGTGGTCGGCTACCGGCGGGTCCAGCGGGTGCTGGACGCGACCGGACGCCTGGCCTACGGCACGGCGAGGACCAGCCGCGAACCGACCGGCGCTCGCGTCCGGGCCGAGGGGATCTCCTACGCCTACGCCGACGGCCCGCCGCTCCTCGACGGCGTCGACTTCGAGGTCGAGCCGGGGCGTACGGTCGCGATCGTCGGCGAGACCGCGGCCGGCAAGAGCACCCTGACCATGCTGCTCGCGCGGCTGGTCGACCCGGAGTCCGGCCGGATCACCCTGGACGGCACCGACCTGCGCGACCTGGACGCGGGGGAGTGGGCCCGGGTGGCGGCGCTGGTGCCGCAGACGGCCTTCGTCTTCGACGACTCCGTACGCGGCAACGTCACCCTCGGCGCAGACCTCACCGACGACGAGGTCTGGTCCGCGCTCAAGGCGGCCCAGGCCGACGGCTTCGTCACCGCACTGCCCAACGGCCTCGACACCACCCTCGGCGAGCGCGGTGCGAGTCTCTCCGGCGGGCAGCGGCAGCGCCTCGCGCTGGCCCGAGCTCTCGTACGCCGCCCACGACTCCTGATCCTCGACGACGCCACCTCGGCGGTCGACCCCGAGGTCGAGCAGCGCATCCTTGCCGCGCTGCGGAGCGGCGACGGCCCCGGCGACACCAGCCTCGTCGTCGTCGCCTACCGCAAGGCCACGATCGCGCTCGCCGACGAGGTCGTGCACCTCGAGAACGGCCGCATCCGCGACCGCGGCACCCACACCGAGCTGCTCGCCCGCGATGACTCCTACGCCCGCCTGGTGAACGCCTACGAGACCCCGGAGGTGGCCCAGTGACGGCGACTCTCGAACCCGAGACCCGGGTCGGCAGCGGCGAGGAGCTCGGCGCGATCGAGACCATCCGCCGGGGCATCAAGCACTCCCCGGAGCTGGTCGAGGGCATCCGCGGCACGTTCGCGCTGGCCGTGGTCGCGAGCGTGGGGCAGGTCGTCGTACCCATCGTGGTCCAGCAGACCCTCGACAACGGCTTGAGTGGTCCGGACGGCCCCGACCTCGGCTACGTCCTGCGCGCCGGTCTCATCGCGGTGGTCGCCATCGCGGTCACGGGCGTGGCGTCGTTCCTGATGACGAGCCGGCTCTTCACCGCCGCCGAGCGGGGCCTGGCGACGCTGCGTACGAAAGCCTTCCGGCACGTCCACGACCTGCCGATGCTCACCCAGTCGACCGAACACCGCGGGGCGCTGGTCTCGCGCGTGACCAGCGACGTCGACCAGGTCAGTCAGTTCATCGTCTTCGGCGGTCTGCTCTTCGTCGTCAGCATCGGGCAGATGCTGATCGCCACCGTCGTGATGGTGGTCTACTCCTGGCAGCTCGCGATCCTGGTCTGGCTCTGCTTCGGTCCGCTCTTCCTGAGCCTGCGGTTCTTCCAGCGCAAGCTGTCCGCGGCCTACACGCTCTCCCGCCGCCAGGTCGCCAAGATGCTCTCCGCGGTCTCCGAGCCGGTCGTCGGCGCCGCTGTGGTGAAGGCGTACGCCGTCGAGGACCGCACCCAGGAGCGGATCGACCGCGAGATCGATGCCACCAGCGCGGCCCAGATCAAGGCGCAGGCCTACACCTCGGTCTTCTTCAGCCTCGGCGGCCTCTCGGGTGGCCTCGCCAACGCCGGTGTGATCGTCGGCGGTGTCCTGCTGGCACTCGCCTACCAGGGCACCGGCGGTGCACTGACCGTCGGCGAGATCCTGGCCTTCGCGTTCCTGGTGACGCTCTTCGTGGGTCCCGTGCAGATGGGTACGCAGATCCTCACCGACGCGCAGAACGCGATCGCCTCCTGGCGGCGCACGATCGGGATCCTGGACACGCCCGCGGACCTCGTCGACCCGGGCGCCGACGGCACGGTTCTGCCCCGCGGCCCGCTCTCGATCGAGTTCGACGCGGTCACCTTCGCCTACCCCGGCGGCCGTCCGGTCCTCCACGACATCTCCTTCGAGATTGCTCCTGGCCGCCGGGTCGCCGTGGTCGGCGAGACCGGGTCGGGGAAGTCGACGATCGCGAAGCTGCTGACCCGGGTGATGGACGTGACGGAGGGCAGGGTGCGCCTCGACGGCGTCGACGTACGCGAGATCGGCAACGCCTCGCTGCGCACCAGCGTCGTGCTCGTCCCGCAGGAGGGTTTCCTCTTCGACTCCACCTTGGCCGACAACGTCCGCTACGGGCGGCTGGACGCCACCGACGAGGAGATCGAGGAGGCTGCCCGGGTGCTCGGCCTGGGGGACTGGCTCGCCGGTCTTCCCGCCGGCGTACGCACGAGCGTCGGGCAGCGCGGCGAGTCCCTCTCGGCGGGGGAGCGCCAGCTCGTGGCGCTGCTGCGCGCCCAGCTCGCCGACCCGGACCTGCTGGTCCTCGACGAGGCCACCTCCGCCGTCGACCCGCGCCTGGAGATGCGGATCAACCGGGCGCTGGAGCGCCTGATGAGCGGACGCACCTCGGTCACCATCGCCCACCGTCTCTCCACCGCCGAGGCCGCCGACGAGGTGATCGTCGTCGATGCCGGTCACCTCGCCCAGCGCGGACCGCACAGCGAGCTGGTGGCTCAAGCAGGATCCACCTACGCCCGCCTGCACGCCTCCTGGGTCGCCCAACAGGGCAGCTGAGCCGGCGGCGTCGGGCTCAGGCGTCCCACCACGACAGATGCGCGGCGGCCTCGGCGGCCGGCTCGATGATCTCCCAGACCTCGGCGATCATGCCGTCCTCGAACCGGCAGATGTCGACGACGGTGATCTCGGGTCCGCCCGGCAGCCGGCGACGGGTGTGCATCATGACGTGGCCGTCGGCGGCCAGCACGTGCTTCACCTCGACCTCCATACCGTCGATCCGCTCGAGCGAGCCGCGGACGGCGTCGAGCCACTGCTCCTTGGTGGACGAGGTCGCGTCCGGTCGGTGGTGACGGAAGTCCGGGGCGAGCAGCTGCTCGACGGGCCCGGTGTCGCCTGTTGCGACAAGGCCTGCGAAGGCGGTGGTGAGGGCCGTGACGGCGTCGGTGGATGTGCTCTGTGTGGTCATGTCGCCAGTGTGTTCGGGGTCCGGACCGGTGTCGATGACATGGGAGTTCATGGCGCCGGACCGGCAGATGAGCGATCCTGGGGCCCATGTACACGGTCGGCGAGATGTTGCGGGAATGGCGGCATCGACGTCGCCTCAGCCAGCTCGACCTGGCGATCGCCGCAGACGTCTCGGCACGCCACGTCAGCCTGGTCGAGACCGGCCGGTCCCGGCCGAGCACCGAGATGATCCTCCGGCTCGCCGACCAGCTCGACATCCCGCTGCGAGACCGCAATCGGCTCCTGCTCGCCGCGGGTTTCGCGCCGCGCTACACCCAGCGGCCCCTCGAGGACGATGCGCTCGCGTCCGCTCGCGAAGCCATCGGCCGGGTTCTCCGCGCCCACGAGCCCTACCCGGCCCTGGTGGTCGACCGCGGATGGAACATCTTGATGACCAACCGCGCGGTCGACCAGTTCTTCGCCGGCGTCGACCCCGAGCTGCTCGAACCACCCGTCAACCTCGTACGCCTCGGCCTCCACCCTCAGGGACTGGCACCTCTGGTGGTGAACCTGGCCGACGTACGCGCCGTGTTCCGGGCGCGGGTCAGGCGCCAGCTCGCCGTCGTCGCGGACCCGGAGCTGACCCGGCTCTACGAGGAGGTGCTGGCTCCGGCCGGTCAGGACGAGGAGGGGTCGCTCGCACTCGAGGCGGATGTCGTGATCCCGATGACGCTTCGCGTCGACGGCCGCGAGCTCAACCTCTTCTCGACCATCACCACCTTCGGGACCCCGATGGACATCACCCTCGACGAGGTCGCGATCGAGTCCTACTACCCGGCCGACGAGGCGAGCGCCGCGTACTTCGCCGATAGGGAGCGTTAGGCAGCCAGTGCCGTGAACGGCGCCCAGGGCAGGTTGCGCAGGACCGTGAAGGCCACGGTCAGCGTCAGCCACGTGTAGAGCGCCGTGCGGGAGCGGGCCCAGCCGGGGGCGGGGTGGCCGCCGACACGGCCGCGGAGCCAGAAGAACCAGAGCAGCCCGAGCAGCGGCAGCCCGAGCAAGAACATCAGGGCGTTGTGGCCGATCGCGCCAACGAGGTCGCCCGACAGGAGCGACATCGTCCCGCGGGTCATCCCGCAGCCGGGGCAGTCGATCCCGGTGAGAGCGTGGACCGGGCAGGGTGGAACGTAGGCGATGAGCCCGGGAGAGGTGGCGAAGACGGCCGCGAGGCCCGCCCCGCCGGCCACGACGGCCAGTGGGACGAGCCCCGCGCGCACCCGTGAGGGTGTGGTCACATGGTCCCCGACTGGGCGGCCATGCCGAGGCCGAGGACGACCGAGGCGATGATGTAGAGGACGATCACGACGACGCCGGTGACGGCGCCGATGATGCCCCACTTCTTGGCGCCCTCGGCGTCGCCCTGGACGGCCTTGACGATCGAGACGATGCCGAAGGGCAGGCAGCAGAAGATCGTGACCAGGATGCCGATCACGAGGGCGCTGGTGTCGGTCTGCTTCGCCGGTGCCGGCTGCGGGGTGGGGTTAGCCATGGTGGGGTGTTCTCCAGTTTGAATAGTCGACCCGGAGGGTCGGCTGACAGGGCCTTACCGAGACCGGCCCAGATGACCGGGTGAGTGTGCCAGCCCGGTGCTTCCGCGGCCCCGGAATAACGCCGCGACATGCCGGTTGTGTCCGTACTGTTGCCCAGCGGGATACTGGAGCCGTGACTACTGGACCCACGAGCGAGGGACTGGACCCCGCCATCGCAGACCGGCTCAAGCGCAACCCCGACGGGCTGGTGCCCGCGGTGGCGCAGCAGCATGACACCGGCGAGGTGCTGATGCTCGGCTACATGGACGACGAGGCCCTGGCGCGCACGCTCGCGACGGGCCGGGCGACCTACTGGTCCCGCAGCAGGCAGGAGTACTGGGTCAAGGGGGAGACCTCCGGCCACCGGCAGTACGTCAAGGAGGTCCGCCTGGACTGCGACGGCGACACGATCCTGCTCAAGGTCGACCAGGAGGGCCCGGCCTGCCACACCGGCGACCACACCTGCTTCGACGCCGGCCTGATCTCGTCCGGCCTGATCTCGTGAAGGCGTCCTTCGGCCCGACCGTCACCACCGGACTGATCGGCGCGGCCCTGGCCGCCTGGGCAGGATCCAACGAGTGGGTCAAGGTCACCGCCCCGGCCCAGATGCCGGCCGACCTCAACGACTCCCCGGCCACCACCGGCCTGGCCCTGGTCGCCCTCGCCGCCTGGGGTGTGGTCCTGGTCACCCGTGGCCTCGTACGCCGTCTGGTGGCTGCCCTCGCGGGCCTGGCCGGGATCGGCGTGATCGTCACCTTCTTCGGCCATGCCGGGATCGACGCGCTCGGCCGGGCGATCGACTCCGAGGTCGTGTGGGGCGAGACCGAACACGCCACCACCCCCTGGCCCTACCTCGCGCTCCTCGGCGCGGTCCTGACCGTCGCGGCGGCCGTCGCGGCCGTACGCCTTGCTCCGTCGTGGCCCGAGATGGGCCGTAGGTACGACGCCCCGGCGGCCGCGAAGCCGGAGCAGAAGCCGCTGGAGGAGCAGTCCACGATCGATGTCTGGAAGTCGTTGGACGAGGGTCGGGACCCGACAACGGGCGATCAATGAATACACTGCAGCCAAGCAAAGTGAACTCGTAGAGGAGCATCGCATGTCCGCCAGCCACGGCAACACCCCGGCAGCCTGGATCGCAGTCGCGGTCGGCCTCCTCGGCTTCCTGATCGGCAGCGTCGCCATGATGCTCGACCCGATCAGCTGGTTCGTCTTCTGGATCGGCGTCGCCGTCACCGTCGTGGGCGGCCTGCTCTTCATCGTGCTCTCCAAGCTCGGCTTCAACGTCGAGTCACACTGAGCCTGACAGACAGCGAGGCCCCCGGCGGATCCGCCGGGGGCCTCGCTGATTCCTGAGCCGGGCTCAGTAGGTGGT
>NZ_JBHVGB010000215.1:0-9308 GCF_042801335.1 Nocardioides sp. NPDC057577
ACGCGGGTGGGTTCACCCCACTGGTGGCTTCAGCCCTCCCGGTTGCTCGGGCGTCAGCGCAGGAGCGGGTCGACCGCGAGGGCCACGAAGAGCAGGCTCAGGTAGAGGTTGCTCGAGTGGAAGAGCTGCATGGGGCGGATCTTGGTGAGGTCCTCGGTGCCCTTGGTGCGCGCGTGCAGCTGGTGGGCCTGGACGAGGAAGACGGCGCCGAGAGCGATGGCGGCGACCGGGTAGAGCCAGCCGGTGGAGGCGATCGGCCACAGCAGCAGCGAGGTCGCGACCATGATCCAGGAGTACGCCACGATCTGGCCGCCGACGTGGCGCGCGGAACGGACCACCGGCAGCATCGGCACGTCGACCTGCGCGTAGTCCTCGCGGTAGCGCAGCGCCAGGGCCCAGGTGTGCGGCGGGGTCCAGAAGAAGACGACCATGAACAGGATCAGCGGCTCCCAGCTCACCGAGTTGGTGACCGCGGTCCAGCCGATCAGGGTCGGGAAGCAGCCGGCGATGCCGCCCCAGACGATGTTCTGCGTGGTGCGCCGCTTGAGCAGCATCGTGTAGACGAAGACGTAGAAGGCGTTGGCGGCCAGCGACAGGCCCGCGGAGAGCCAGTTCACGAAGAACCCGAGCACCAGCACCGACAGCACGGCCAGGACGGAGCCGAAGATCAGGGCCGCCCGAGGGGTGACTACGTGCCGAGGCAGGGCCCGGCGCCGCGTACGCCTCATCTGCTCGTCGATGTCGCGGTCGTAGACGCAGTTGAAGACCGAGGCCGAACCGGCCGAGAAGATCCCGCCGACGACGGTGGCCGCGACCAGGCCGACGCCCGGGACACCCTGGGCGGCGAAGAACATCACCGGCACCGTGGTCAGCAGCAGCAGCTCGATCACCCGGGGCTTCGTCAAGGAGACGTACGCCGAGATGACATCGCGCATTGACGCGCGGTCGCTACGCTGGTCGAGGTCGGGGACCGGCTGTTCGACGTGCGTCACTGAGAAGATCCTTCTCGTTCGGGTTGAGGCGTCACATGCGGCACATACAAGCAGTTCACAGCATGCGGCTCGCAGTCTAACCCCGGGCGTGAGTAGGCTCGGATTCGGCAGCCCCCACGGCCAGCCCAAGAACTCTCCCAATGTGGAGTCGACGACTTTGAAAAGGCACCTCGTGAGCACCAAACCTGTACTCGAGTGGACCGATCTGGACAACAAGGCCGTGGACACCGTCCGCGTACTCGCCATGGACTCCGTGCAGAAGGTCGGCAACGGCCACCCTGGCACCGCGATGAGCCTGGCCCCGGCGGCGTACCTGCTCTTCCAGAAGGTGATGAAGCACAACCCCGCCGACACCGACTGGCTCGGTCGGGACCGGTTCGTGCTCTCCGTCGGCCACTCGAGCGTCACCCTCTACATCCAGCTCTACCTCGGCGGCTTCGGTCTCGAGCTCGGCGACCTGGAGGCCCTGCGCACCTGGGGCTCGCTGACCCCGGGTCACCCCGAGCGCGGCCATACCCGCGGTGTGGAGGTGACCACCGGCCCGCTCGGCCAGGGTGTCGCCAACGCCGTCGGCATCGCGATGGCCCAGCGCCGGCTTCGCGGCCTGCTCGACCCGGACACGCCGGTCGACCAGCCGAGCCCGTTCGACCACAAGACGTACGTCCTGGCCGGAGACGGCGACCTGCAGGAGGGCGTCAGCGGTGAGGCGAGCTCGATCGCCGGCACCCAGAAGCTCGGCAACCTCACGATGATCTACGACGCCAACCGGATCTCGATCGAGGGCGACACCAACGTCGCGTTCACCGAGGACGTCGCCGCCCGCTACAAGGCCTACGGCTGGCACGTCCAGGAGGTCGACTGGACCCACGACGGCACCGGCTACACCGAGGACGTCCCGGCGCTGTTCGACGCGATCAACGCCGCCGGCGAGGTCACCGACCAGCCGTCGCTGATCGTGCTGCGCACCATCATCGCCTGGCCCGCCCCCAACGCGCAGAACACCGAGGCCGCCCACGGTTCGGCGCTCGGCGCCGAAGAGGTCGCCGCGACCAAGGAGATCCTGGGCTTCGACCCGGCCAAGTCCTTCGAGGTCGACCCCGAGGTGCTCGCCCACACCCGCCAGCTCATCGAGCGCGGCGAGAAGGCCGAGGAGGCCTGGCGCGCCGAGGAGGCCGCCTGGGCCGAGGCCAACCCGGAGGGCGCCAAGCTGCTCGAGCGGCTGCAGGCCGGCGAGCTCCCCGCCGACATCGCCGACGCGCTGCCGGTCTTCGAGGCCGACGCCAAGGGCATCGCCACGCGTGCCGCCTCCGGCAAGGTGATCAACGCGCTGGCGCCGGTGCTGCCTGAGCTGTGGGGCGGTTCGGCCGACCTCGCCGGCTCCAACAACACCACCATCTCCGGTGCGCCCAGCTTCGTCCCCGAGGACCGCTCCACCCACGAGTGGAAGGGCGACCCCTACGCCGGCCGCGTGCTCCACTTCGGCATCCGCGAGCACGCCATGGGCGCGATCCTCAACGGCATCGTGGCCCACTCGCCGACGCGGGCCTTCGGTGGCACGTTCTTCCAGTTCTCCGACTACATGCGAGGCGCCGTACGCGTCGGGGCGCTGTCCAAGCTGCCGGTGATCCACGTCTGGACCCACGACTCCGTCGGTCTGGGCGAGGACGGCCCGACCCACCAGCCGGTCGAGCACCTCGCCGCGGTCCGGGCCATCCCGGGTCTCGACGTGGTCCGCCCCGCCGACGCCAACGAGACCGCAGCCGCGTGGCTCGAGGTGCTCAAGCACCACGACCGCCCCTCGGCGCTCATCCTGACCCGTCAGGCGCTGCCGACCTTCCCGCGCGGGGTCGAGGGCTACGCCGACACGAGCGGCGTGGCCAAGGGTGGCTACGTACTCCTCGACTCCCCCACCGGGACCGTGGACGTCGTGCTGCTCGGCACCGGCTCCGAGGTGCAGTACGCCGTCGCCGCCCGCGAGGGGCTGGCCAAGGAGGGCATCGGCGCCCGCGTCGTCTCGCTGCCGTGCCTGGAGTGGTTCGATGCCCAGGAGCAGGACTACCGGGACTCGGTGATCCCGCCCAACGTCAAGGCGCGGGTCAGCGTCGAGGCCGGCGTGAAGCAGGGCTGGCGCGAGTACGTCGGTGACGCCGGCCGGATCGTATCGCTCGAGCACTTCGGCGCCTCGGCGTCCGGAGCGCTGCTGTTCAAGGAGTACGGCTTCACCCCCGAGGCGGTTGTCACGGCCGCCAAGGAGAGCCTCGCCGCCATCAACAAGGGAGCATGAAATATGTCTGACCGACTCAAGGCGCTGGCCGAGGCCGGCGTATCCATCTGGCTCGACGACCTCTCCCGCGAGCGCATCGAGACCGGCAACCTGGCCGATCTCGTCAAGGAGAAGTCCGTCGTCGGCGTCACCACCAACCCGACCATCTTCGCCGCCGCGATCGCCAACGGTGAGCGCTACGACGAGCAGCTGCGCTCGCTGGTGGCCGACGGCAAGACCGTCGACGAGGTCATCTTCGGCCTCACCACCCAGGACGTACGCAACGCCTGCGACATCCTCGCGCCGGTCGCCGAGTCCACCAAGGACGACGGCCGGGTCTCGATCGAGGTCGAGCCGACCTTGGCCAACGACACCGACGCGACCATCGCCTCCGCCAAGGCGCTGTGGGCCGCGGTCGACCGCCCCAACGTGCTGATCAAGATCCCGGCGACGCTCGAGGGGCTCCCCGCGATCACCGCCGCGATCGCCGAGGGCATCTCGGTCAACGTGACCCTGATCTTCTCGGTCGAGCGCTACCAGGCCGTGATGGACGCCTACCTGACCGGTCTGGAGCAGGCCAAGGCGGCCGGGATCGACCTGTCCACGATCCGCTCGGTGGCCTCTTTCTTCGTCTCCCGCGTCGACACCGAGATCGACAAGCGGCTCGAGGCTCTCGGCACCCCCGAGGCCACCGCGCTGCTCGGCAAGGCCGCGGTGGCCAACGCCATCGCCGCGTACGCCGCCTTCGAGGAGGTCCACTCCAGCGAGCGCTGGACCGCGCTGGCCGGTGAGGGCGCCAACGCCCAGCGGCCGCTGTGGGCCTCGACCGGGGTCAAGAACCCGGCCTACCCCGACACCCTCTACGTCACCGACCTGGTCGTCGCCGACACGGTCAACACCATGCCGGAGAAGACGATGGAGGCCTTCGCCGACCACGGCGAGGTCAAGGGCGACGTCGTCACCGGCAAGGGTGCCGAGGCGGCCGCCGTCTTCGAGTCGCTGCGCTCGGTCGGGGTCGACCTCGACGACGTCTTCCTGGTCCTGGAGACCGAGGGCGTCGACAAGTTCAAGGTCTCCTGGACGGAGCTCGTCGACACCGTCGTCGCCCAGATCGAGGCGGTCAAGCAGTGAGCGAAGGCCCGGTCGACGCGACCACGACGGACGCCTGGAAGGCACTCACCGAGCAGCGGGCCGGCTTCGAGCCCGACCTGCGCTCGTGGTTCGCCGATGATCCCGGCCGGGCCTCACGCTTTACCTTCGAGGCGGCCGACCTCCACGTCGACCTCTCCAAGGACCTCATCACCGACGACCTCCTGGCCACCCTGCTGGCTCTCGCCGAGCAGGTCGGCCTGGAGTCTCGCCGCGACGCGATGCTCGCCGGTGAGCACATCAACGTCACCGAGGACCGCGCGGTGCTCCACACCGCCCTGCGTCTTCCCGCCGACGCCTCTCTCGAGGTCGACGGCACCGATGTCGTGCCAGCCGTCCACGAGACCCTGGCGAAGATGTACGCCTTCGCCGACCGGGTCCGCTCCGGCGAGTGGAAGGGCGTCACCGGCGAGCGGATCCACACGGTCGTCAACATCGGCATCGGCGGCTCCGACCTGGGGCCGGTGATGGCCTACGAAGCGCTCGAGCCGTTCCGTCACCCCGAGATCGAGTGTCGGTTCATCTCCAACATCGATCCCACCGACGCCGGCCAGAAGCTCAAGGGACTCGACCCGGCCACGACCCTGTTCGTGGTCTCGTCGAAGACCTTCTCCACCCTGGAGACACTGACCAACGCCCGGCTGGCGCGTGCCTGGCTGCTCGAGGCGCTCGGCGACGGCGTGGACTCCGCCGAGGCCGTCGCGAAGCACTTCGTGGCCGTCTCCACGGCGCTGGACAAGGTCGAGGCGTTCGGGATCGACCCGCAGAACGCGTTCGGCTTCTGGGACTGGGTGGGCGGCCGCTACTCGGTCGACTCCGCGATCGGCACCACCCTGGCGATCGCCATCGGGCCGGAGGGCTTCGCCGAGTTCCTCGGCGGCTTCCACGCGATCGACGAGCACTTCCGCACCACCCCGCTCGAGCGGAACGTGCCGGCGCTGATGGGCCTCCTGAACGTCTGGTACGTCAACTTCCTCGACGCTCAGACCCACGCCGTGCTGCCCTACTCCCAGCTGCTGCACCGGTTCCCGGCGTACCTTCAGCAGCTGACCATGGAGTCCAACGGCAAGTCGGTGCGCTGGGACGGCACCGCGGTGACGACCGACACCGGAGAGGTGTTCTGGGGCGAGCCCGGCACCAACGGACAGCACGCGTTCTACCAGCTGATCCACCAGGGCACCCGGGTCATCCCGGCAGACTTCATCGCCTTCGCGAACCCCGCCTACCCGCTGCGCGACAGCGACGTCGACGTCCACGAGCTGTTCCTCGCCAACTTCTTCGCCCAGACCCAGGCGCTCGCCTTCGGCAAGACGGCCGAGCAGGTGCGCGCCGAGGGCACCGCGGAGAACATCGTCAACGCGCGGGTCTTCTCCGGCAACCGGCCGACCACGTCGATCATGGCGCCGTCACTGACCCCCGGAGTCCTGGGCCAGCTGATCGCCCTCTACGAGCACATCACCTTCACCCAGGGTGTGGTGTGGGGCATCGACTCCTTCGACCAGTGGGGCGTCGAGCTCGGCAAGCAGCTGGCCCTGCAGGTCAGTCCGGCCGTCTCCGGCGACGCGGAGGCCGCCGGGCGGCAGGACGCCTCCACCCAATCCCTCATCGCCTACTACAGAGAGAAGCGCACGTGACCAGCGACGGTCATCCCGAGTCACTCATCGAGGTCCACGACACCGCCGAGGCCCTGGCCTCCGCTGTGGCCGGGGAGTTCCTCAGCCGCCTCGCCGACCTTCAGGCGGCCGGCGACGTACCCACCATCGGCCTCACCGGTGGCACGATCGCCGAGGCGATCCATCGCGAGATCGCCCGCCTCGCCCCCGAGTCGGGTGTCGACTGGGGCGCGGTGGAGTTCTTCTTCGGCGACGAGCGCTACGTCGCCGCCGACTCCCCCGACCGCAACGCCGGCCAGGCCCGCGCCGCCTTCCTGACCGAAGTCGGTGTGCCCGACCACCGCATCCACGAGATGCCCGCCACCGACTCCGGCCTGAGCGTCGACGAGGCAGCGGCACGGTTCTCCGACGACGTACGCAGCCACGACTCCGGCGGCTTCGACATCCTGATGCTCGGCGTCGGCCCCGACGGCCACATCGCCTCCCTCTTCCCCGGCTTCCCGCAGCTCGAGGCGAAGAACGCGATCGCCGTCGGCGTCACCGGCTCCCCCAAGCCCCCGCCCGAGCGCATCACCTTCACCTTCGAGGCGCTGCGCCGGTCCACGACCGTCTGGTTCCTGGTCAGCGGCAAGGGCAAGGCCGAAGCGGTGGCCAAGGCCCACGCCGGCGCCCCGATCACCGAGATCCCCGCCACCGGCGTCACCGGCACGACCGAGACGACCTGGTTCCTGGACCGGGCCGCCGCCTCGAAGCTCTGACCTCCTCCCGACTCGGCGCGACTGTCCCACTCAGAAGCGCCGAGTCGGCACACATGTCTCGGGAACTCCGTTACCCAGGTTGCTAACGGCAGGTAAATCTTTCCCGCAGCGGGTTCCGCGGGCACCTGGCGACTGCCACCATCCGAGCATGTCCTTCAGCGTCTCTCGGCGGCTCGGCCTCACCCTGGCCAGCCTCGTTGCCCTCGCCTTGGCGAGCTTCATGGCGGTCGTGATCACGACCGCCCCGGCCCAGGCGGCCACGATCAACGTCACCACGGCGATCGCCACCCAGAACGGCTCGACAGCCACCGTACGCGGCTACGTCGTCGGCCAGCCCACAGCGACCAGCACGGTCGTGACCAGCAACTACCCCAACGACTACGCTCTCGCGATCGCTGACTCGGCCGCGGAGACCAGCACGTCCAAGATGCTCTACGTGCAGATCCCCGATGCGTTCCGCAGCGCGTGGGGCCTGCGGTCCAACCCGGGCCTGAAGGGGCGTCAGATCGATGTGACCGGCACCCTGACGGCGTACTTCTCCCATCCCGGCCACAAGAACGCCACCGCCTTCGCGTTCGCCGGCTCCACGCCGACCCCGACTCCGACCCCGACAGCCACCCCGACCGCTGACCCGGGAATCCCGGCGGGCTACTACGACCCGGCCGCCGGCCTGTCCGGCTCGTCGCTGAAGTCGGCGCTGCACAACATCATCGACGGCCACACCACGCTGTCCTACAGCGCGGTCTGGGAGGCGCTGAAGGTCCTCGACCAGGACCCGAACAACTCCTCGAACGTGATCGAGTTCTACTCCGGTGTCTCCACGCCGAAGACCAACAACGGCGGTGACGCCAACAATTGGAACCGCGAGCACACCTGGCCGCAGAGCCATGGCAACTTCGGCACCAGCAACGGCCCCGGCACCGACGTGCACCACCTGCGGCCCGAGGACGTCACCGTCAACTCCACCCGGGGCAACAAGGACTTCGACCTGGGCGGGTCGGCGGTCTCGGAGTGCAGCGACTGCTGGACCGACTCCGACTCATTCGAGCCTCGTGACAGCGTCAAGGGCGACCTCGCCCGCGGCATCCTCTACATGGCCGTGCGCTACAACGGCGACGACGGCTTCGCCGACCTCGAGGTCAACAACGCCATCAACGGCTCGACCAACTACCTCGGCAAGGTCTGCGTCCTGCTCGGCTGGCACAACGCCGACCCGGTCACCGCAGCCGAACGCACCCGCAACAACACCGTCTACTCGACCTACCAGCACAACCGGAACCCCTTCGTCGACCACCCGGAGTACGCCGAGTCCATCTTCGGCGCCTCCTGCTGACACCCCCGCCGAGTCGGCTCGTCCTGACCGATACCGGCGCCGAGTCGGCTCGTCCTGACCAGATCCGACGCCGAGTCGGCTCGTCCTGACCAGATCCGACGCCGAGTCGGCTCGTCATAACGAGCCGACTCGGCGGTCAACGTCAAATGTCGGTGGTCCCGCTCATGCTGGGCGCATGGATATCGAACAGATGCAGTTCACCCGTACGCTCGGCCCCGACTTTCCGCTGCCGCCGACGCTGCCGTTCACCGCCAAGATGGCGCTCGAGTCCGGCGTGACCTATCGCCAGTTGCGCGAACTCGTACACCTGGGCCTCGTCCGCCGCCTGATCAAGGGCGTCTATGTCGCGACGGAGATGGGCGACTCGCTAGACCTGCGGGCCGCGGGGCTCAAGCTTGTCGTGCCCAAAGACGCGGTGGTGGTCGATCGGCATGCCGGATGGCTTCTCGGCGCCGAGATGATGCTCGCCCCTGGTGAGCACCTCGACCTGCAACCCCTCTCCGTCTTCCTCCCCGCCGGCCGCGGACGTCTACGTAACGACCTAGCTGCCAGCGGCGAACGTAGCTTCCACGACGATGACATCGTCGAGGTCGGAGGCCTGCTGGTCACCAGCGCGCTACGCACGGCGTGGGACGTCGGCCGGGTGCGCTGGCCAGAGCGGGCCATCGCCGCGATCGACCAGATACACCGGCTCGGTCGCTACGACTGCGACGAGTTCCTCGCTGGAATCAACAGGTTCCGCGGACAGCGGTACGTCACCACGCTGAGGGCGGTCGGACCGCTCGCCGATGGTCGAGCGGAGTCACCTCCGGAGTCGATCCTGCGGATCTGGTCGAAAGAGGTCAGAGGCCTCGATCTCGTACCCCAGCTCGATGTCCGTCGAGGAACCCAATTCCTCGGACGCCTCGACCTTGGCAACGAGCACCTGAAGATAGGCGTCGAGTACGACGGGGCCGAATGGCACAGCACCCCCGAGCAGCTGGAACACGACCGGAGCCGGCGAGGCGACATGATCGATGACGGCTGGCTCGTCGAGGTCTTCACCAAGGACGACACGTTCCGCAGACTCGCTGATCCCGGCGTACGACTGCGGCGGCTGCGTGATCGCGCCTACCAGCGCCTCTGGCACGCGACGGCCGCCTGAAATCGCCGAGTCGGCTCGTCCTGACCAGATCCCGTGCCGAGTCGGCTCGTCATAAC
>NZ_JBHVGB010000216.1:0-9292 GCF_042801335.1 Nocardioides sp. NPDC057577
CAGACATGGTCTGCGGCGGGCCGGCCGGAAGCGGTGAGGCTAGGAGACGCTGCGGGAGTCGGCCAGGCGCGACTCCTCGGCGGCGTGCTCCTCGAGCTCCTTGCGGCGGCGCTCCACCTCCAACGCGACCTCGGTCGGGTCGTCGATCAGGGCGGCCATGCCACCCGGGACGCGCTCGAGCGCCTCACGGGCGAAGATCTGCTGCATGGTGGTGGTGCGCTCGGAACGGTCCTTGCCGATGAACGACATCATCCAGTGCAGCGTCGCGGTGAGCCGGTTGCGGAACCCGGTCATGTAGGCCAGGTGGACCACGAGCCAGCCGAACCAGGCGAGGATGCCGGTCAGCTTGAAGTCGCCCATCATCAGGACCGCGTTGAAACGGCTGATGGTGGCCATCGAGCCCTTGTCGAAGTACTTGAAGTCGGGCTGCGCCGGCTTGTCCTGCAGGCGGCCCTTGATGGTCTTGGCGGCGTACTTCCCACCCTGGATCGCGACCTGCGCGACGCCGGGGAGGTGGTCGAGGTTGATCATGTCGCCGACCACGAAGATCTCGGGGTGGTTCGGCAGCGTGAGGTCGGGGTTGACCGCGATCCGGCCGGCACGGTCGAGCTCGGCACCGGTCTGCTCCGAGAGCGTCTTGCCGAGGGAGGAGGCCTGCACGCCCGCGGCCCAGATCTTCGCGATCGAGCCGATCCGCTGGGTCTTGCCGTCCTTGAACTTCATCTCGATGCCGAACTCGTCGACGTGGGTGACCATCGCACCGAGGACGACCTCGACACCGGCCTTCTCCAGCGCCTTCTCGGCCTTGGCGCCGAGCTTCTCGCCGAACGGCGGCAGCACCTGCGGCGCGGCGTCGACCAGGACCACCCGGGCCTTCTCGGACTGGATGTGGGTGAAGTCCTTCTTCAGCACGCGGCGCGACAGCTCGGCGATCTGGCCTGCCATCTCCACGCCGGTCGGGCCGGCGCCCACGACGACGAAGGTGAGCAGGTCACCGATCGGCTCGCCGCGCGAGGCGGTCAGCTCGGCGATCTCGAACGCACCGAAGATGCGCCCGCGCAGCTCGAGGGCGTCGTCGATCGACTTCATCCCGGGCGCGAACTCGGCGAACTGGTCGTTGCCGAAGTAGGACTGGCCGGCGCCGGCGGCGACGATCAGCGAGTCGTAGGGAACCTCGATCTGCTGGTTGAGGACGCTCGCCTTGACCGACTTCGCCTCGGTGTCGATCTCGCTGACCTCACCGAGCAGCACGGTCGCGTTCTTCTGCCGGTGCAGGATGTCGCGGGTCGGCGGGGCGATCTCGCCCTGCGAGAGGATCCCGGTCGCCACCTGGTAGAGCAGCGGCTGGAACAGGTGATGGGTCGTCTTCGCGATCAAGGTGACCTCGACGTCGTCACGGCCCTTGAACGCCTTCGCGGAGAAGAGACCCCCGAAGCCGGAACCGATGATGACGACCCGGTGCTTTGCCTGGTCCGCTGACATTGACTAATCCCCTACCTCAAACGAGACCTTTTGAACGTTCCACTCATATTCTGAACCATTCCGGCGGATCTGTTCATTCCCGGGCACGACTACTTCGTCACAGTTGCCGAGCAGCCGCCGAGTATGCGCTCCCACCGCGTGTCCGCTACCGAGTCGTAACCCCTTGACTTTAATCTGTGAGGGCGACCGGGACCTTGTGCCCTAGTGGTCCATAGCCCGGATCAGACACCTTCAAGTGCGGAAAATTCTTGCCACGAACAGCACACAACAAAACGTGTGTATCCCGACCCGCGAGATCGGAGGAGGAGAACATGCCGTTGAGCCGGCCGGCCCTCCTGCTCCGCACCGGTTCCCGCGCCGTCCAGGACGCCCGCGTCTGGGTCCGGACGGCCTGCGAGGAGATCGAGCGCACCGACCTCGTGGACTGCGCTGAGTTCGGCGTCTCCGAACTGGTCTCCAACGCACTGTTCCACGGCACGGCCCCGGTCACGATCCGGATGCGCGGCACCGTCGACCACCCCCGTGTCGAGATCCGGGACGCCTCGACCGAGCCGCCGCTGCTGCCGGTCCCGCTCGCCCTCGACGACGAGGACGAGGTCCTGCTGACGGTCGGCCGCGGCCTCTCGATCGTGGCCAGCGTCTCGGAGGCCTGGGGCGCCGACATCGACGCGTCCGGCAAGACCGTCTGGTTCACCCCCGCGGCCGAGATCGACGAGGGTGACGGCGTCGAGGGCGTGATCACCGGGCCTCCCGGCGCGCCTCCGAGGCCCGAGCGCCTCGGCTCCGAGGCGGTCGAGGTCAGCATCCTCGGCGTACCCCTCGCGCTCTACAAGGGCTTCCAGCATCACTTCCGAGAGCTGCGGCGCGAAGTACGCCTCCTCTCGCTCGCCCACGCCCACGACTACCCGCTCGCCGCCAGCCTCTCGGCGCTGTTCGGCTCGCTGGAGCGCCAGCTCCTCGACGGCCTCGGCCACGGCCAGCTCTCAGGGGTCCGCGACCGGGAGACGGCCGACCTGCACGTACGCATGCCGCGGTCCGCGGCCGAGACGATGCGCCGCTTCCTCGACATGCTCGACCTCATCGACGAGTTCTGCCGCCAGGAGCGACTGCTGGTCCTGGCCCGCTCTCCCGAGCAGGTCACCTTCCAGCGCTGGTTCCTCGGCGAATACCTCACCCAGGCCGCCGGCGGCCGCCCCACCAGGTGGAGCGCGGCCCACATGACCGGCCACGCCCGCTAGACCCCGTACGCTGTCCCGCGTGCTGCGTGAGCATGGCGACCTGCTCGCCCCCATCGCCGCCGGCGGAGCGCTCGGCTCGCTGGCTCGCTGGGGCCTCACCACCGTCCTCCCCCACGGCGGCCACTCCTGGCCGTGGGCAACCTTCTTGACCAACGTCGCCGGCTGCCTCCTGCTCGGTCTGCTGATGGCCTTCGTCCTGGGCCCGTTGTCCACCGTCCCGTTCTGGGGCCGCTACCTGCGCCCGTTCCTCGGGGTCGGCGTGCTCGGCGGCTACACCACGTTCTCGACCTACGAGCTCGAGGCGTACGTCCTGGGCGGGCATGCGCCCGCACTCGCGATGCTCTACCTGCTCGCCTCGGTGGTCGCCGGGATCGGTGCCGCCTGGCTCGGGCTGACGCTCGGCAGGGTGGTCGTGCTGGACACCGGCGGTGAGGTCGTGGTCGACGGCATCGACCCCGACCTCGATCCCGACCCCTCCGCCGCACAGACACGGGAGGACCGGTGACGGCGCTCCTGGTCCTGCTCGGCGGCGCGATCGGCGCTCCGGCGCGATACCTGACCGACCTCTACGTCCGGCAGTGGACCGGCGGCGACTTTCCGTGGGGGACGATGGTGGTCAACGCCGTCGGCTCGCTCGTGCTCGGTCTGCTGGCCGGAGCAGCGGCGGGCGGCGTACTTCCCGGGTGGGTGCTCACCCTGGCCGGAACCGGCTTCTGCGGAGCGCTGACGACGTTCTCGACGTTCTCCTACGAGACCGTCCGCCTGGCCGAGAACGGGCAGTGGCGATCGGCCGGGCTGAACGTCGTCGGCTCACTCGCGGTCGGCATGGCCGCGGTCAGCCTCGGCTGGCTGATCGGATCGGCGTTCTAGGCCCAGCCGAGCTGGTGGAGCTTCTCGTCGTCGATGCCGAAGTGGTGGGCGATCTCGTGGACGACGGTGATGCGGATCTCGGCGGCCAGGTCGACCTCGTCCTCGCACATCCGCTGGAGAGGCTGGCGGAAGATGAAGATCCGGTCAGGCAGCGTGAGGCCGTAGAGGTCGTTGCGATCGGTCAGCGCGACGCCGTCGTAGAGACCGAGGGTGTCTTGGGGCTCGCCCTCCGGCGGCCACTCCTCGACGAGCACGACCAGGTTGTGCACCTGGGCGGCCAGCTCGTCCGGAATGGCGTCGAGTGCCTGGTCCACGAGTTCGTTGAAGCGCTCTGGGCTTATCTCAGTCCCCACAGAGGACATTCTGCCGGGTGACAGTTACCGCTATGCAACTGCTTCCGAAGTATTTTTCCGAAGGTTTGCGCGAGCCTGGCGCTCCAGGTCCCGCTGGTGGAGCTCTCCGTTGCGCGGGCGGCCGCGGGTGCGCTTGCGCGCGACGACGATTCCCTCGTAGAAAACCTCGCCACCCCACACGCCGTGCGGCTCCTGCCGGGCGATCGCGCCCTGCAGACAGGAGCGCTGCAGCGGACACGTACGACACAGCTCCTTGGCACGGTCCGCGTCGACGCTGGTCGCGGCGAACCACAGATCTCCGTCCTCGATGGCGCACGGCAGCTCGCTCCAGTGCACGCCGGTCGTCTCTCCTGCCGTCGCCACAGGCGAACCAGTCATCACAGCCCCATCCCCTCGCTGATCCCCGTCGTCAGGGATACCCACTGAAGAGGGTGGTCTGATGGCCTGTCAGTTTTCTGTCAAGAGGCAGGTGCTTGAATCGGTCACGCAGAGTTGAGGTGTCATCTACATCAGGGGATTCCACAACATCGCGACCCTGCTGGTACAAACTGTCCACACTAGAGGGAGTAAGGGCTAGGGTTTGCGAACATGCGCTCAATGAAAAGGGCCTCGGCGTCCATCACCGTAGGCCACCGACCCGTGGAGGATTTCCACCGACGGATGGCGCATGATCCCAACAGTCGAGCCATCGCCTCGGAGACCCGCGACTGGCTCCTGGTGAAGTCCCTGTTGCAGCCCGGTGAGGTCCAGTGGGCCCGGGTCGCGGTCAAGTTTCCCCACGAGGGGAACGCCTCGGGTCACGCCTTTCTGACCGACCGCCGGGTGATGTTCGAGTTCCACGAGCGCGTCTTCTCCGTCAACCTGGCCGTGCTCACCTTCATCGGCGTTCCTCCGCCGCCCAGCCTCGGCGACTTCATCATCGAGGCGCTGGTCCCAGGATCGTCCTACTCCACGACGATGAAGATCCGGGACAAGGACGCCTTCCACGACTTCTTCCCGACTCTCGACTACGCCGCGCGAGCCGCCGGCGCGCAGGTGAACGTCGACACCAACTGGGGTGGCGAGTACGGCGCGGGCAGCGCCTACGGCCAGCCCACCCCCAACAGCTACGGCGTCGCGCCGGCCCCGGGTTCCTACCCGAACCAGGGTTCCTACCCGAGCCAGGGCTCCTACCCGAACACCGGCTCCTACTACCCCAACCAGGGCCCGTACGGCACCAACACCGGCTCCTACGGCCAGGCGCCGAACACGGGGACCCAGCGCGCGGTCGGCAGTGCTTACGGCAACCCGCAGGGAGCCCAGCAGCGCGCCCGCGAGGAGGCGGCGCTGATCGAGGCCAACCTCGCCCAGGCGCTCCCCGCCTTCCTGCACGAGGGCGAGTCGATCCTCGCCGGCGCCGACATGATCCAGAACATGACCGACGTCGAGATGAAGGTGATGGCCACCGAGTCACGCCTGATCGTCGTCGAGGGCAACATCCTGTGGGCCTCCCCGCTGGATCACACCCACGTCATCTACGCCGGTGGCGAGCGCAGCCATCTGCGACTGCTGGCCGAGCGGGTCACCGAGACCATGGCGCTGACCCCGGGACCGCCGAGCGCCAACCCGTCCGACCGGCGCCGCCTCGTCCTTCGTACGCTGCGCGACGCCGCCGCCGGCGAGCAGCTGCACAACCACCTGACCACCAACGGTGGCCAGGTCTTCGACGCCTGGCCCGAGTAGTCGGACGCTGCCTACGAAGCACTTCTACATACGACGAGAGCCCCAGCCAAGTGGCTGGGGCTCCGTCTTTGCTGCTGAGATCTCGACACGCGGTTGCGGCTTCGCAAGCTCAGCCGCACGCTCGCTCGATCTGACGCTCCGCGCCGACTCCACTCCTTCGTCGTGGAGTCGGCTGTCGCGTCAGTCCTGCGGGTTGAAGAACAGGCCGAGCGCGACCGCCCAGACCAGGTGCCACAGGTAGACACCCAGGACGGTGCCCCACCCGAGGTTGATCGAGAAGAAGCCCGGGTCGATGCCGATGACGTCCTCGGGGTGCAGGGCCGGGATCCACCAACCGCAGGAAGCGGTGGCGAGGAACATACCCATGCCGAGCGAACGCGCGAGGTTGCTCGAGGTGGTGTGGGTCTTGCCGAGCCACGGGAAGATCACCAGAGCGTAGGCGAGCGCGAAGACCATGCCGTTGAAGTAGTGGAAGCCCATACCGGCGAACCACTGCGAGACGGCGAAGCCGGCCTCGTTGGCAGTGGCGTTCGGGGTCAGGATGACGCCGTTGAAGAACGCGAAGTCCAGCGGGCCCTCCATGATGCCGAGGCCGTAGATCCAGTAGCCGAACATCGTGGCGAGCTGGGTCGCACCGAAACCGGCGACGAGCGCACCGATGAGGCGGTTGTTGTTGACGAACTGCGGCCAGTGCGTTCCGGTCGTCTGCGCCATCACGGCCGGCTGCTGGATCGCCGGCTCCTGGTACTGGGGCTGGGCCTGGGACTGCTGCGGACGCTGGTCCCAACCAAGGGCGGGGGGCTGCTGCTGCGCGGGCGCGGCCGGGGTGCGGTAGGCACCGTTCGTCTGCATCCGTGACGCAAGCTCGTCCGCACTCGCCGCATGGGGCGGCCGATGCGGGTAGTACGACGACATGGTGGTGTTGCCTCCTGAGTACCGAACGTCTGAGTCGTTCCCCCGTGCCCTGCCGATTTGCGACGTCGACACAAGCGGCAGAATCCTCTCACGAGAGGACAGCAGCCCGCACGTTACCGCCAAATCGGCTTATATCCCACACGGTCGAACGGCCCGAACCGGGGGTGAGATCGAGGGATCTCCGGCCCGAGACTCCTGCCGAAGCAGGACGACCACCCTCCCACGCTCGAGGCTCCCCGCGCTCGCCACAGCCCGGCGTGTCCCACCCTCCCAGAACCACACCCGACTCACGAGTCACACCAACGGAAACAAGACCCTCCAGCCACACCGAACCGGCCCCTGCTGGTCGAGCCGCGAGCGCAGCGAGCGTGTCGAGACCAACACGGTCACGTTCGCACTCCATCGCACCGTGTTGGTCTCGACACGCCTCCGCCCAGCGGCTCCGGCGGCTCGACCAGCGGACAACCCGCCCGCCCGCGACCGACCAACCCCGAGCAACTAAGGGGTGCGGGGATATCCCCGCCGCGGCCGGAGGCCGCTATGTAAATGACGAAGAGGACGTGGTCGCTTTCCGCGACACACGCCCTCTCTGATTCGTCCGCGACCCTGACGAGACTTGAACTCGCGACCTCCGCCGTGACAGGGCGGCGCGCTAACCAACTGCGCTACAGGGCCTTGTTGTTTCCGCTGTCTGCGGCAACGGGAAAAACATAGCCCATGGGTGCGGGGGATTCACAATCGGGGAGGCGTCCTACTCCTCGAAGGGCTCATCGCCTTTGGGTTCCTCGTCGGTGAGGCCTTCCACGAGCCGGTTCTTGACCATGTAGGCCATGGCGCGTTCGGCCGCGCGAGCCTTGCGCCGGAGGGCCTCGACACCGGGAGCCTTGTCGTCGCTGTAGGCCGCGAGCCGGGCGACCTCGCGCCCGGTCTGACGCTGGATCTCGGACATCGCGAGCCAGACCCCGAGGTCCTGTTCGAGGCCTTCGCGGGAGCGCAGGATCGCGGCGGTGAGGAGCTGGATGACGGTGACCTCGACGTCCTCGGCGGTGGACGAGCTGGAGACGAGGGTGGCGGCGATCGTGCCGGCACCGGTGGTGGTGATCGCACCCGCGGTGACGAGTCCCCCGACCATCCCGCCGGGGCCGAAGGCGGAGAGCGCGCCGATGATGGCCGCTCCCCCGGCGAGCCCGGCGGGGGTGGCGAGGGCGAGCCCGATCGGTCCGGCGACCAGCACGGCGGCGCCGATCCCGATGCCGACCCACAGCTTCCACTGGTCGACCGGGTAGACCGCCTTGGAGGCGGACTGCATCGCGATGTGGAGGTTCTCACCGAGCCCTCCCCCGAGCCCCATCCAGACCGTCAGGTCGTGGAAGGCCTGGCGGCGTACGTCGTCGGGGACATCGATCTCATAGGGCCGCACCGGGTTGGCGGTCGCGAGCGCCACCAGGGCGAGGACGGCCTCCTCCTTGGAGAGCTGGGTCAGCGGCTTCGGCCGGGGCAGGTCACCGGGAGCATCGAGCGAGACGCGCAGGTCGAGGAGCTGTTGCGGAATGCGTACGTCGTCGGTCTGGTAGTTCTCGATCAGCCGCTCCAGGACCTCGTGCTGGACGACGCGCAGGGCGGCACCGAAGCGCTCCTGGGTCGCTCCCTTGAGGTGATCGCGGAGGAACTGGGCATACGCGAGCCACAGCGCCAGCCGCACCTCGAGGGAGTTCAGGGATACGTCGGGGGTGCCCTCGACGACCGCGACCTCCTTGCTGAGGGAGCCGAACAGACCGCGCCCGATCGCGGTGGCGACCGGCTTGGAGCGGAGGTAGGTCGTGGTGCGGTGGTCGAGGCCGAGCCCGACCTGGAGGTCGAGTGCCCAGGGGAAGTGGCGCCAGATGCCGCGCAGTCCGGTCACCGCGTCCCCGTTGCTCCAGACGTTGACCCACCAGCCGACATGGTCGACCGGCGCCTTCATCTCCAGCCGGTCGGAGTCCTCGTGGAGGTTCGGGTGGGCGGCCGGGCTGCCGATCGTCACCAGGCCGGTGACCGTCAGCTTGGGCGGGAGCCGGCGGAGCAGGTCGATCGCGATGATCGAGCCGAGGCTGTGGCCGACGATGACGATCTCCCCCTCCTCGGGAAGCTCGTCGAGCACGATGCGCAGCGTCCGTGCCCGGATGCCGGGCTTGGTCACGTAGTTGTGCGCCTGGCGGAGCACCCGCAGCACGATCGGCGCGAACGAGTCGGTCACCCCGACCGGGGAGGCGGGCACGGGCTCGCCGAGGATCGTCTCGAGGTCGGCAGTCGCGCGCTCGACCCGGCGGCGTACGTCCCGCTGGTCGGCGGCGCTCAGCCTCGGCGTCGTGACCGGCGGGATCTTGATGGTCTTGTCCCCGTCGTCGGTGCGGAGCACGTCGGGATACTTCGGGGCGATCACCTCGACCTCGTCGAGCCCCGGGTAGCCGGCATCCTGCAGCGACTTGTCGAGCGCGCGGCGCCAGGCGTCGCGGGGGTCGCCGTTGCCGACGCCGTGAAGGTAGAGGAGCGAGACCACCTTTGGATTCTCTCTTATGGGTCTGTCGGGTGACGGTTTCTTCGGGTGGGCGTGGGCCGCCGACCCGTTTCTCGATTATTTCTCGACCTGCCCCGGAGTCAAGGACGGCCTGCGGCCGCCGGCTACGCCGGCCGCTTCGCGGTCCTGGACACCGGACCATGTCGAGAAAGATT
>NZ_JBHVGB010000217.1:0-5579 GCF_042801335.1 Nocardioides sp. NPDC057577
CGACAATGACCGTCGCACTCATCACCGGCGCCAACAAGGGCATCGGATTCGAGACCGCCCGCCAGCTCACCGAGGCCGGCTACGACGTCTACCTCGGCGCACGGGACGCCGAGCGAGGCGAGAAGGCGGCCGCCGAGCTCGGTGCGCGCTTCGTCCAGCTCGACGTCACCGACGACGCCTCCGTCACCGCCGCGCTGGCGACCATCGAGGCCGCCGAGGGCCGCCTGGACGTACTCGTGAACAACGCCGGCGTCCTCGTCGCCGACCCGCTCGACGGCCCGACCGCGCTGCGGGTCTTCGACATCAACGCGGTCGGGATCATCCGCGTCACCGAGGCCGCGCTGCCGCTGCTGCGCCGCTCGGAGAACCCGCGCGTGGTCAACGTGTCCAGCAGCCTCGGCTCGTTCTGGGCCAACACCACCCCCGGCCGGGTCGAGCAGGGGATGTTCCTGCCGCTCTACGCCGCGTCCAAGGCCGCCGCGACCATGCTGACCGTCCAGTACGCCAAGGCGTACGACACGATCAGGTTCAACGCCGTCGAGCCAGGTCCCACGGACACCGACATGACCGCCGGCTTCGGCATCGAGGACATCGCCAGGCCGCCCGCGGAGAGCGCCAGGATCGTCGTACGCCTCGCCACCCTGGACCTCGACGTCCCCACCGGGACGCTCCAGGACAAGGACGGCGCGCTCGCGTGGTAGCGGTTCAGTGAGCGCCGGCGACGCAGAACTCGTTGTCCTCGACGTCACGCAGCACGGTCCACTGGATCTCGAACTCGTCGTGCTCGGCGACGACCGTCGCGCCGAGGTCGACCAGGCGCGCGACCTCCGTAGCGCGGTCGGGTGCGATGAGATCGGGGTGGGCGCGGTTCTTCACCTGACGCGGCTCGGGCACGCGCGCGAAGAGCCAGGCCGGCACGCCAGGCGTGGGCTGCTTCAGACCGATGGAGCTGAACTCGTCGGTGCTCCCCTCGTCGAGCGAACGATCGAGCGCCGCGCCCCAGAAGGTCGCGGTGCGAAGCGCGTCCGAGCAGTCGAAGGTGATGGCGCCGAGGGTCAGGGTCATGCGGGTTCCTCTCGAGGGGTGAGCGGCCAGACGATGTCCGTCTGGTAGGCCGACGGCACGACACCGTCGGAGTCGTTGATGACGTACGCCTCGCGGATCGGTTGCCCGGTCGGGGTGCCGTGGTGCGCGACCCAGGTGCCGAGGAGCCCGTAGGTGTCGGGCAGCGTCTCGTAGCTGCCGGCGTGGGTGGCGACCGCGGCCGTGACGGGCGGCAGGCGCAGCAGGACGGTGCCCACGGGAGCAACGTCCGCACGAACCGGAAAGTACGCCGTGACCTGCTGCTCCGCATCGTCGACGAACTCGGCGTCATACAGCGCGGAGGCGGGCCCGCTGACCTCGACCAGGCCGTCGCGGCACGCCTGCTCGAGTCGCTCGAACGCCGGCCCGAGAAAGGCGTCGTAGGCACCGTCTCGGACGATGCCGGTCAGGGCGACCGCGTTCGTGGCCGGGAGGTCGACGAGTCGTGGCGGGGTCCAGGAGGCAGCGGGTGCGGCGTGCAGGTCGTCGACGATCTTCTCGACCTGCCGAGCGCGCTCGCGCATCCGGTCGGCGTGGCCGGCGAGGGTCGCCGCGGTGACCTCGGGGTCGCGCGCGGCCAGGATGGTCGCGACGTCGGCGAGCGGGACCTCCAGGTCACGGAGCCGGCGGATGATGGTGGCGTCGGCCAGCTGCCCCGCGGCGTACCGACGGAAGCCGGTCTCCGGGTCGACCGCCGCAGGCGTGAGCAGGCCTTGGGCGTGGTAGGCGCGGAGCGCCTTGATCGAGAGGCTGGCGGCGCGCGAGAAGGCCCCGATGGACAGCAGCGGCTCGCTCATGCGGTCCATCCTGCTGTCTCCCCCAGGGGGAGAAACAAGGATGTCGCGAACGGAGAGTGGTAAACGTCACAGAGCGCAAACAAATCCACACAAACACACCCTCTCGATTTGGGCAGAGGACTGCCGTGGGGTGAGCCTGAAGTAATGAGTGAACTGAAAAGTGAGGCCACCGCCGGCCATCCCGGCGATCGGTCTTTCCTCGGCCAGCCGCGCGTACTGGCCAATCTGTTCGGCGTCGAGCTGTGGGAGCGGTTCAGCTTCTACGGCATGCAGGGCATCCTGGCGATCTACCTCTACTACTCCGTGGCGGAGGGTGGTCTCGGGATCAGCGAGCCGGTCGCGCTCGGCATCGTCGGTGCCTACGGCGGCGCGGTCTACCTCTCGACGATCATCGCGGCCTGGATCGCCGACCGTCTGCTCGGCGCGGAGCGTACGCTCTTCGCCTCTGCCTGGCTGGTCGTCTTCGGCCACCTCGGGCTCGCTCTGATCCCCGGCATCGCCGGAGTCGGGGTCGGGCTGGTGCTGATCGCACTCGGCTCGGGCGGCGTCAAGGCGAACGCGTCCTCCCTGGTCGGCACCCTGTACGCCCCCGACGACGAGCGTCGCGACGCCGGCTTCTCCCTCTTCTACCTGGGCATCAACCTGGGCGCCCTGGTCGGTCCGCTGCTGACCGGGCTGCTGCAGAAGCAGTGGGGCTTCCACGTCGGCTTCGCGCTGGCCGCGATCGGGATGATCTTCGGTCTGGTGCAGTACGCACGTGGCCGGGGCGCGCTCCCGGAGGCGAGCCGCGTCGTCCCCAACCCGCTGCCCGCCAACGAGCGCGGCCGCTGGATCGCCATCGCCGTCGCCACCGTGGCGCTGATCGTCGTGCTCTGCCTGACCGGTGTCATCACCGCGCCTCGACTGGCCAACATCGTGATCGGCATCAGCGCGGTCGCAGCGGTCGCGCTCTTCGCCGTCATCCTCTCCAGCCGCCAGGTCACCGCCATCGAGCGGAGCCGGGTATCGGCGATGGTGCCGCTCTTCGTCGCCTCCGCGGTCTTCTGGTCGCTCTACCAGCAGCAGTTCACCGTGATGGTGGTCTACTCCGACCAGCGCCTGGACCGAGACATCTTCGGCTGGGAGATGCCGGTCTCCTGGGTCAACTCGATCAACCCGGTCTTCATCATCCTGCTCTCCGGGGTCTTCGCGGCCCTGTGGACCAAGCTCGGCTCCCGTCAGCCGTCGACGCCGGTGAAGTTCGCGATCGGCACGATCCTGATGGGCATCGCGTTCTGGGTGTTCCTGCTGATGCCGAGCGGTGAGCACACGGTGCCGCTGATCGGCCTCGCGTTCATCCTGCTGCTCTTCACGCTCGCCGAGCTGCTGCTCTCCCCGGTCGGTCTCTCGCTGGCCACCAAGCTCGCCCCCGAGCGGTTCCGCACCCAGATGATGGCGCTGTTCTTCCTCTCCGTCGCCCTCGGCACCGCGATGTCCGGCCGGCTGGCGGAGTTCTACGACGTGAGCGACGACAGCGGCTTCTTCTGGTGGGTCGGGCTCGCCTCCGTCGTCGTCGGCGTCGTGCTGCTCATCGGCAACCGGCCCATCCGCCGGTTGATGGCGGGCGTGCACTGACCTTCACGGCGTACGCGGCCAGCAGGAGTCACGCCCGCCTGTACGTGTGGGTCAGGCGTCCTTCCGGCGACGGGCGAGGAAGGCCCCGGTGCCCCCGATGCTGACGAGCAGCCCGCCGACGGCGAGGAGCGCTCCGCTCGGACCGCCCGTGTTCGGCAGGGTCCCAGCCAGACCGGCATCGATCCGGGTCGGGACCTCGGAGGCGTTCTTGGCGCTGGCGTTCTTGGCGCTGGCGTCCTTGACGACTGCCGCGCACTTCTCCGAGGTGTCGGTCTTGGTCTCGTAGACAGCCGCGATGACGACCGTGACCGAAGAGGCGGGCGAGTCCACCACGGTGACGTCCGACGCCGGGCTGTCCTCCACCGTGCGGGTGTCGACCAGGTCCCAACCCTCGGGCTCGTCGGCGGTCCAGGATGCGTCGGCCAGGTACGTGGTCGGCTCACCGTCCTTGACGAAGTAGTGCGTGACGTCCGGGTCGGCGTAGGCCTCGTTCGTGATCAGGGTCTGCTCGTACTGCTCGCCGATCTGGGACAGGTTCAGCGGGTTGTCATCGCCGTCCTGACCGTCCTCATCGGCAGGGGTGCCCGACGTGGTGGTCCAGGTGGTGAAGTGGTCCCACTGCCACGCGCCGAAGACGGCAGGAGTGGCCTCCGCGACCACGGTGGTCTCGGTCCAGGCCTCGTTGTCGACGATGGTCTCGGTCCAGGCTTCCTTGTCGACGATGGTCTCGGTCCAGGCCTCGTTGTCGACGATGGTCTCGGTCCAGGCTTCCTTGTCGACGATGGTCTCGGTCCAGGCTTCCTTGTCGACGATGGTCTCGGTCCAGGCTTCCTTGTCGACGACGGTCTCGGTCCAGGCTTCCTTGTCCACGACGGTCTCGGTCCAGGCCTCCTTGTCGACGATGGTCTCAGTCCAGGCCTCCTTGTCCACGACCGTCTCGTCCCACGCCTCCGTGTCCACGATGGTGACGGTCTCGGTCAGGTCGCCCCCGGCGAAGCGGACCCAACCCTTGTCGCCGTGCTCGTCCTCGCCGTTCCAATCCGGCGTGTTCAGGTAGCGGACCTTGCCGGTCTGCTTCTGCCTGTAGGCGTAGCCGCCGTCCTTGATGCGAGTCTCCTCGTGGGTGACGGCCTCGTGGTGGACGATGTGGGTCTGGGCCGGGTGCTGGACCGTGTGGGTCTGGGCCGGGTGGTCGACCGTGTGGGTCTGGGCCGGGTGGTCGACCGTGTGGGTCTGGGCCGGGTGGTCGACCGTGTGGGTCTGGGCCGGGTGCTGGACCGTGTGGGTCTGGGCCGGGTGCTGGACCGTGTGGGTCTGGGCCGGGTGCTCGACGGTGTGGGACTCGGCAGGGTGCTCGACCGTGTGTGTCTCGGCCGGGTGCTCGACGGTGTCGGTCACCGCGTCGGTGCCGGGCGTGTAGGTCCGGGTGTAGACGGAGTTGCGGAACTGGTCCTCGGTGACAGCCTCGTGGCTCTCACCGAGGACCACCTTCGAGAAGCGGGACTCCTCGTGGGAGACCGCCTCGGTGTGCTCCACGTGCGTGACCGCAGGCGTCACCTTGGGGGCCTTCTTCTCGTCGGCGACCTTGACCTGAGAGGTCACGGTGGTCGTCTTGCAGTCCTGTGCGGCCTGAGCCCCAGGGGCTGCCACGACCGTGGCGACTCCGGCAACGGCTACGGCCGCGAGGCCGATCTTGGTGGAGCTGTGCATGTTCATGGGCTGGTTCCTTCAGGGCGTGTTGTGGTCCGTGCCTGTGGTGAGCAGGCAGGGCTGAGGTACCCGAGACCGGGCGGGCGGACAGGGATGCCTGTCGCGGTCGGCCTGGGTCGATCTCGGGTGGATCGTGGAGACCTCTTGAAACCGTGGAGCAAGTGCGGCGTGTGGGCCGCCTCGGCGAGGCCTGTGAAAGGAGGGTCTCCCGGCGCTGTCTCAGCGGGTTGAAGGAACTATCTGTGCCTACCCAATATTGGGGTGGACGGGACCTACGACCCTAGCGATTCCGGCCTGGATTGGGACCAAGTCCCTGACGGATTGGCCGCCGACGGTCGTCCGGCGAGCGCGGCAGCGCGCCCACGCACCGCGTCC
>NZ_JBHVGB010000217.1:5589-9156 GCF_042801335.1 Nocardioides sp. NPDC057577
GCCCGGGACAGCGGCCGCTCGGCCGGGAGGATCTTCACCAGTTGTAGTCGAGGAACTTTCCGTCGAAGGTGACCACGACCCGGTCCCCGCCGGGATCGGCGCGGCGAGCGATGTCGACCTTGAAGTTGATCGCGCTCATGATGCCGTCGCCGAACTCCTCGTGGATCAGCTCCTTGAGGGCAGGGCCGTAGACGGCCAGGGCCTCGTGGAAGCGGTAGATCGTCGGGTCGGACGCCACCCCGGGGGCCGCGCCACGGTAGGGCTGGACCTGCAGCGCCTCGACGACCTCGGGCTCGAGGCCGAGCAGATCGCCGGCGGCCTCCGCCTCGGCCGCGCTCATCGGGTGCTGGCCGAGCAGGGCGGCGGTGGTCCACACCGGCGCCCGGCCGACCCGCTCGGCGATCTGGGCCCAGGTGATCCCGGCACGCAGTCGGGCGGAGGTGACCGCCGCGGCGGCCTCGGTCTTGCTCAAGATGGGCTGGGTCATCTGCTCAGGCCTCGCTCGCGACGGTCGACTTGCTGGGAGCCACCGGCTCAGGACGCGCACGCTCCGTGCCGGTTCGGTGGTGGGTGGCGTAGATGACCAGGCCGACGAAGGTCAGGCCTCCGACCAGGTTGCCGAGGACGGTCGGGATCTCGTTCCAGAGCAGGTAGTCGCCGACGGTGAAGTCGCCGCCGAGCATCAGCCCCGAGGGGAAGAGGAACATGTTGACGACCGAGTGCTCGAAACCCAGGTAGAAGAAGACCATGATCGGCATCCACATCGCGATCACCTTGCCGGGCAGGCTGTCGGACATCATC
Organism: Nocardioides sp. NPDC057577; assembly: GCF_042801335.1. Lineage (NCBI taxonomy): Bacteria > Bacillati > Actinomycetota > Actinomycetes > Propionibacteriales > Nocardioidaceae > Nocardioides > Nocardioides sp. NPDC057577. The sequence goes on from NZ_JBHVGB010000217.1 coordinate 6,391, forward strand.
GCGCCGACCACGCCGGTGGAGACCATCCAGTTGCACATCACGCCGCGTACGAAGAGGGTCAGCATCCCTGCGGCACCATGGTCGGCGTAGCCCAGCGTCCGGCCCTCGCCGATGGCGCCGATCGCCTGGCCGACCGCATCGGGTTCCACGGAGAACCCGTAGGTGAAGTAGATCGCCATCATCACCGCCGTGGTCAGCGCGCCGGCGAAGTTTCCGACGAAGACCAGGCCCCAGTTGCGCATCATCGCGCCGAAGGTGACGCCGGGGCGCCGGTCCAGCCAGGCCAGCGGAACCAGGGTGAAGACACCGGTCAGCAGGTCGAAGCCGAGTAGGTAGAGCATGCAGAAGCCGACCGGGAAGAGCACCGCACCGATGAGCGGCTCGCCGGTCTTGGCGCCGATGGTGACCGCGAACGCGGCCGCCAGCGCCAAGATGGCTCCCGCCATGTAGGCACGTATCAACGTGTCTCTGGTCGACATGAAGACCTTGGACTCGCCGGAGCTGATGATGCGGCCGGCAAGCTCCCTCGGGCTCACGTAGGACATGGGTCGCCTCCTGGGGACGAGGTGGGCACGTAGGACTGGAACCTCGGATCGCCGTTGACCCACGCTCATGCCATCACCTGAGGCGGCCACCCGAGTAGGCCATCCGCGCACGATCTGCGGCGATCTGCGCGTCACGGGATCGGGTTAACCGAAGCGATACAGGCAGGCGAACGATCCCGAAACCAGGCGAAGCCAACCTGGGTCGGATGGAACCGCTCGACGACGATCTGCTGGCCGCGGTGGTCAACGTGACCCCCACCGCGCTGTGGGTGATCGGTGCCGACGGCACCGTCCAGCTGGCCAACCAGGCCGCGCTGTCCCTGCTCGGCTACAGCTCGGCCGACGAGATCATCGGCGCGCCCAGCCACGAGACGCTCCACGATCACCACCCCGACGGGACCGCGTATCCCTCCGAGGCCTGCCCGATCCTCGGCCGCCCGGGATCGCCCGCCAACTCAGCACCGGAGTGGTTCTTCACCCGACAGGGCCGACCGTTGCCGGTCGCCTGGTCCACCCGCGCCGTCGGTGCCGCCGGGGCCAGGCTGCTCTCCTTCGCCCTCGCCCCTCATGCCCCCGGCTTCGCGCTCGACGAGGTCGACGAGGTCGACATCACCACGCGCTACGCCCTTCGCGCGGCGGTGGACAAGCGCGTGCGCGAGCGCTTCCGGGACCCGGAGTTCACCGCGGCCACGCTCGCCGCGGAGCTGCATCTGTCCGTACGTTCCGTCCAGGCTCTGCTGGCCGAGGACGGTCGCTCGCCCGCGGCCGAGATCCGACGGGCCCGCCTCGAGTTCGCCGGCGCACTGCTCTCCCGCGGTGCCACCGTCTCCGACGCCTGCCGCGCCAGCGGATTCAGCGAGGTCGGTACGTTCGGTCGTGCCTTCCGTCGTCAGTACGGCCAGACCCCGAGCTCCTGGGCACGAGCCGCCGGGTAGCCACGGCCGAGGCGGGATCGACACCCACCGCCGGCACGGCACATGTGGACGGCCATGGCGACATGAGCTCCCCACGAGCTCGCAGGCGGGTGCGGCATGACGCTCTCCGGACACGATTTTGCTTTCCCGTCCGAACGCGGACGGATGGGGCGGTCGGGTGGGTAGCATCAAACATGTGATCGCGACACCGACCTGGAGAAGCCGGGCATCGCGGCTTCTCGGTGAGATGGTCCGGTTCCTCGCGGTCGGTGGTCTGGCCACCGCGGTCTCGTTCGTGGGCTTCAACGCGTTGGCGCACGGTCTGCTCTTCGGTGTCGCCCCGCTGCGGAGCTATCCGATCGTCGCGTACGTGGTGGCCAACGTCGTCGCCGGGATCGTGGCGTACGTCGGGACCCGGGTGTGGGCCTTCCGGGAACGCGAGGCGCGTGACCAGACCACCGGTGTGGTCAGGTTCTTCGTGCTGGGTGCGCTCACGATGGCCATCCCGGTCGTGTGCCTGTGGATCAGCCGCTACGTCCTAGGTCTCTCCAGCCCGCTCGCGGACAATCTGTCGGCCAACGTGATCGGGCTGGGGATCAGCACGGCGACCCGATTCTGGGTGTTCCGCCGGTTCGTGTTCAACCAGCCCGTCACCCGTGAGCCGTGGGGGCCCGCCGCATGACGACCCGACCGCAGGCGCACCGCCGTCTGCTGCCTCGGGTCGCGGGGCGGACCTCGACGGAGGACAGCTGAGCCCGTGGCACGAGGTGACCACATCTTCGTCCGCCGAGGCCGGGGACGGTATTACACCCACCACGGCATCGACGGTGGCGACGGGACCGTCATCCACTACACCGGCACGGCCGCCACCGGCAGGCGTGTCGAGCGGAGCTCGCTCGAGTCCTTCGCCGACGGCGGGGAGGTGTTCGTCCGTACCTACCGCGGCCGGCCGCCGGTCGAGGAGATCATCAGCCGAGCCGAGTCCCGCCTCGGGATGAGTGGCTACCACCTGGTCAGGAACAACTGCGAGCACTTCGCGACCTGGGCCTCGACCGGGTCGGCCGCGAGCAGGCAGGTGCGCAGCTGGGCGATGGCGGCGCCCGGGGCTCTCGCCTCGCTCGCCATGGCTCAGGCCGCCGGGGTCCATCTGATCGTCCTGGGGACCGTGAGCATGTGTGCCTATGCCCTACGGGGCCTGTGGCACCGTCGTAGCGGGGGCCGGACCGTGGTGCCCGTCGACGGCGACCGGGACTGCGCCCCCTGAGCCGGACGACAGTTGCTGTCGTACGCAACGGACGGTGCGGGCC
>NZ_JBHVGB010000218.1:0-8843 GCF_042801335.1 Nocardioides sp. NPDC057577
CCCTTCGGAGGTGGCTTGAGCTACTTGACGAGCCCGAGCAGTCGCAGCAGGCCCGTGAGGATGCCGCCGACAGCGCCGGTCGCCTCCGGAAGGGTCTTGCCCTGCAGCTGTGCCACGCAGTCGGCGATCGTGCTCTGCGGGACGGTTTGGGCGAGAACGGAGCCGAGCTGGTCGACCACCGCCTTGGTGCAGACCGTGGTGAGTTCACCGACGGTCGCGACCACCTTCTCGACCGGCTTGGTCACCGGCTCCAGCGCCTTCCCCGGGTCGGTGGTGGTGCCGCCGTCGTCACCGCCGCCGGTGCCGCCGCCGGTGCTCCCACCGGGAGTCTCCCCGGAAGGAACCTCGCTGGACGGGTTGGACGGAGCCTGCGAGGAGCCGCCGCGCGGGCCGGCCTGCTGGCCGCCTGCGCGGAGCTCGCGGTCCTTCTGCTTCGAAGACTTGGGAGCCTCCATCCGCGGGATCGCGTAGTCGACCGGGATCGTGCTGTTCGGGATCGAGGTGAAGTCACCGGAGCGGTAGGCCTCGGCGACACCGAGCACCGTCGTGACGTACGACTGGCTGTGGTTGTAGCGGAAGACCGCTGCCCGCGCACCCTGGTCGGTGGAGAGGTCGTCGTCGCCGGAGCAGAGGTAGACCGCGCTCGCGAGGGCGGCGTCGTTGATGTCCTGCGGGTTGCGCTTGCCGTCACCGTCGGCGTCCACGCCGACCATCGCCCAGGTGGAGGGGATGAACTGCATCGGGCCGACCGCCCGGTCGTAGCTGGTGTCGCCGTCGTACTGTCCACCGTCGGTGTCGGTGATCTGGGAGACGTTGCCCTTGCCGTTGAGCGGCACCCCGTAGATGCCGGGGGTGGAGACGCCCTCGGCGCTGAGACGGTTGTCGTTGGCGCGACCGTGGTTGGACTCGACGCGTCCGATCGCGGCGATCAGCGGCCAGTCGATCTTGCAGGATGCGTCCGCGGCGTTGATCACCGTGGCCGCACGCTGATAGGCGGCGAGCGCGGCGGACGGGATGCCGGCGGCGCTGGCCGTCCCGGGGAGTGACTTGTCGACATCGTTGGTCGAGGCCGACACACTGGCCGGTGCCTCGATCGCCTCGGCCGGGACCGACGTCCCGTCGGGCAGGCTGAACGCGTCGTCGTATCTGGTCCCTGATGCGGTGGCACTCGACTGCGTCAGACCGGTGACATTGACCGTCCAGGCCGCGCTGAGCAGCGCGAGCGGAACGAGCGCCGTCGCCTTCTGAAGGCGGTTGTAGCGCGTAGCGGACATCGAATCTCCCTCTCAATCCCCGGGATGGAACGCCCCGGGTCTTGCTCCCCATATCGCAAGGCTTACAACGAACCGTCTCACGTCAAAGTTACGCGCGTCACGTTTTACTGACACATTGCGTTCCAGTTAACGAGACGCTGATGAGACGCAGGTTGTCGTGGTTTGTGACGCTGAATCCCGAAACTCGTTTATCTAATGGCTGTAGATTATCAGCCGATCCACATGTGAACAAGGTCACGTTGGATGACGGAGCAGGTCCTTCGCGACGGGAGTCGCCACGCCATGTCGGTAACCGTAGTGCCACAGGTCGGGAACGGGATGGCCAAACGAGGGAAACATGTAATGACGTTGCGTAGATTCCGTGCGCTGCGAAGGCCCCTTGACGGGCAGCGCCGAGGGCGAGATGCCGCAGGCGTCGTTCACGACGCCGTGGACCGCGCGCGGTGGGTTCGAGGTCGGGAACGGGACGACGACGACCGGCCTCGGGGGTCCGACTGCCCCGCTCGCCGGCGATCTCGGGGGCGTGTGGCAGTACGCCGGTCCGCTCAGTGCCGACGACATCTTCAACGCCGATCCGGGTCTGCCGCCGGGGGCTGCCATCGCCAACGGATGAGGCCGAAGTGGGGATCCGGGGTGGTCTCGGTGACAATGGCGCGGTGCGTACCGATGTTTCCACCCTGTCCGCAGCGGTATCCGAAGCGCTCTTCGCCCGCGCGAAGGCCGTGACGCCGGGCGGCGTGAACTCGCCCGTGCGCGCCTTCAACGCGGTGGGCGGGACGCCGCGCTTCATCCGGGAGGCGAAGGGGGCGTGGCTGACCGACGTCGACGGGAACGAGTACGTCGACCTGATCTGCTCCTGGGGCCCGATGCTGCTGGGCCATGCCCATCCGGAGGTCCAGGCCGCGGTCCTGGAGGCCGTCACCCGTGGCACGTCCTACGGGACCCCGACCACTCCCGAGGTCGAGCTCGCCGAGGCGATCGTCGAGCGGGCTCCGGTGGAGAAGGTGCGGTTCGTCAGCAGCGGCACGGAGGCGACGATGTCGGCCATTCGGCTGGCACGAGGGTTCACCGGGCGCGACGTGATCCTCAAGTTCGCCGGCAACTACCACGGCCACGTCGACTCGCTCCTCGCCAGCGCCGGCTCCGGGCTGGTCACCCACGCGATCCCCGGCACGCCGGGCGTCCCCGAGAGCAGCACCGAGCTCACGGTCGTGCTGCCCTACAACGACCGGGCCGCGGTCGCGGCGGCGTTCGAGGAGTACGCGGGCCGGGTGGCCTGCCTGATCACCGAGGCCTCGCCGGGCAACATGGGCGTCGTCCCGCCGGAGCCCGGGTTCAACGAGTTCCTCGCGACCACCTGCACGGCGCACGGCGCCCTGTTCATCTCCGACGAGGTGATGACCGGGTTCCGGGCCAGCAAGCAGGGGCAGTGGGGCCTGGACGGCAAGAACGAGGGCTGGACGCCTGACCTGGTCACCTTCGGCAAGGTGATGGGCGGCGGCTTCCCGGCGGCCGCCTTCGGTGGCCGCGCCGACGTGATGGGCTCGCTCAGCCCGGACGGGCCGGTCTACCAGGCCGGCACGCTCTCCGGGAACCCGGTCGCGACCACCGCGGGCCTCACCACGCTGCGCTTGGCGACCGACGAGGTCTACGACCACATCGGCAAGGCCGCGGACGTCGTGAAGGCCGCCATCGAGGAGAGCTTCACCAAGGTCGGTCTCCCGCACGTCATCCAGTCCACCGGCACGATGTTCTCGGTCTTCTTCACCGACAGGCCGGTGCGCAACTTCGACGAGGCCAAGACCACCGACGAGGCGGCGTACAAGGCCTTCTTCCACGCCATGCTCGACAGGGGCGTCTACCTGCCGCCGAGCGCTTACGAGGCCTGGTTCCTCTCCTCCGCCCACGACGAGCGGGCGATCTCCCAGATCACGGAGGCGATTCCGTACGCCGCCGAGGCTGCTGTAAAGGTGCTGCTATGAAGGTGAAGGCATGAGTATCGAGACCACGGTCCACCTGTTGCGCCACGGTGAGGTGCACAACCCGGAGGGCATCCTCTACGGGCGCCGGCCCGGGTTCAACCTCTCCGAGCTCGGGCTGCAGATGGCCGAGCGGGTCGCCGACCGGATCGGCGGGCAGGACATCACCCACGTCATCTCCAGCCCGCTCGAGCGCGCCCAGCAGACCGCCGGGCCGCTGGCGAAGGCGCTCGGCGTCGAGATCTCGCTCGACGATCGGGTGCTCGAGTCGGAGAACCTCTTCGTCGGCAAGAGCTTCAAGGACGGCTTGGGGCCGCTGAAGGACCCCAAGGTCTGGCCGAAGCTGATCAACCCGCTCAAGCCGTCGTGGGGCGAGCCCTACCTGGAGATCGTGGCCAGGATGATGGCCGCGATCCATGACGCCCGGGATACGGCCAAGGGCCACGAGGCGGTCATCGTCTCCCACCAGCTGCCGATCTGGACCACCCGGCTCCACATCGAGGGCCGCAGCTTCCTGCACGACCCGCGCCGCCGCCAGTGCGCGCTGTGCTCGCTGACCTCGCTGCACTTCGTCGACGACGAGTTCGTCGCGCTCTCCTACAGCGAGCCCGCCGGCGACATGCTGCCCGCGAAGGACAAGTACGCGCCGTTCTCGGCCGGCGACATGGACGAAGATTAACGGGTCTCTCAGGTTTGTCAGGAAGAGTCCTGCGCGTGCGTAAGAAGTTGGGTGGCCTCCTCACAGTGGTGATGGTGGGGCTGCTGGCCGCGTGTGGGCAGACCGGCACGAACGAAGCCGGCTACATCTCCGGTGACGGCCGCACCCAGGAGATCCCGGTCGCCGACCGCGGGGAGCCGGTCGAGCTCACCGGCGAGACCCTCGACGGCAAGCCGTTCGACCTGGCCGACACCCGGGGCAAGGTCACGGTGCTCAACGTGTGGTGGACCGGCTGCGCGCCGTGCCGCAAGGAGATGCCGATGCTCCAGGCCGCCTACGAGGAGCTGGGCGACGAGGTCGCCTTCGTGGGGCTCAACACCCGCGACGCCTCGGCCGCGCAGGGGCTGGCCTTCGAGCGGCACTACGGCGTGGAGTACCCGTCGGTCTACTCGCCCGACGGCGCCGCCGTCCTCGCGCTGAAGGGCTCGCTGGCGCCGCGCGCCATCCCGGCCACCGCGATCCTCGACACCGAGGGGCGGGTGGCGGCGCTGATCCGCGGCGAGATCCCCTCGGCGCGTACGCTCGACGAGCTCGTCTCCGCAGCAGGTGAGAGTCGTGACTGACTGGTTCGCGAGCACCGCTGGGAGCGGGTCGCTGATGCTGGCCATCCCGGTCGCGCTGCTGGCCGGGTTCCTCTCGTTCGTCTCGCCGTGCACGCTGCCGATGCTCCCGGGCTACCTCTCCTACGCCACCGGCCTGTCCGGCGCGGACCTCGCCTCCGGTGACGTACGCCGTGGCCGGATGCTCGCCGGGTCGCTGCTCTTCGTCGCCGGATTCTCGGTCGTCTTCGTCCTGATGGGCATCACCGTGGGCGGGATCGCCTACAAGCTGCTCGAGTTCCAGCAGACCGGCACCAAGGTGCTCGGCGTGCTCTCGATCATCATGGGCGTCGCGTTCATGGGCTTCATCCCGTTGCTGCAGCGCGACCTGAAGTTCCACAAGGTGCCGGCCGTCGGGCTGGCCGCTGCGCCGCTGCTCGGCTTCCTCTTCGGGCTGGCCTGGACCCCGTGCACCGGTCCGACGCTCGGTGTCATCGCCGGGCTCGCCTGGGACCAGGGCACCGCCGCCCGCGGCGGCCTGCTGCTCGCCGTCTACGCGCTCGGACTCGGCATCCCGTTCGTGCTCGTCGCGGTGATGTGGCGCAAGGCGACGGTCGCGCTGACCTGGTTCCGCCGGCACACCCGTGCGATCACGATCACCGGCGGCGTGCTGATGATCCTGATCGGCATCGCCATGCTCACCGGCTGGTGGGACAACGGCGTCCAGTGGCTGCAGGTCCAGCTCGTCCAGCGTTGGGAGGGCATCGCACTGTGACCGATCTGAAAGAGCCGACCGACGTACGTCGCCCGGGCGAGCTCAACGCCCGCGAGCTGGCCCGCTGGGGCTGGCGTCAGCTGACCTCGATGCGTACGGCACTGATCCTGCTCCTGCTGCTCGCGCTCGCAGCCGTCCCCGGGTCACTGATACCGCAGGACGGGGTCGACTCGCTCAAGGCGGACCAGTGGCGCGAAGCGCACACGACGCTGACGCCGATCTACGAGAAGCTCGGGCTCTTCAACGTCTACTCGACGCCGTGGTTCGCGGCCATCTACCTGCTGCTGATGGTCTCCCTGGTCGGCTGCATCATCCCGCGGTGCCTCGTCTACGCGCGGGCCATGCGTGCCCAGCCGCCGGCGACGCCGGCCAAGCTGACCCGGCTGCCCGAATCCACGACGTACGTCACCGACGAGGAGCCCGCCGAGGTGCTCGCCGCGGCGCGGAAGCAGCTCCGCGGCTACCGCATCCGGAAGGACGATGACGGCGAGTCCGTTTCGGCGGAGAAGGGCTACCTGCGCGAGGCCGGCAACCTGATCTTCCACATGTCGCTGATCATCGTGCTGGTCGCGTTCGCGACCGGGAGCCTGTTCGGCTACAAGGGCGGCGTGATCGTGCTGGTGGGGGAGGAGTACGGCTTCGCCAACGAGCTCTCGCAGTACGACGACTTCAAGTCGGGCTCGCTCTTCGCTCCCGAGGACCTCGACGACTTCAGCTTCAAGATCGACGACTTCCACGCCGAGTGGCTCAGCTCCGGCGCGGGCGCCGGGACCGCGCGCGGGTTCAACTCGAAGATCCGCTACACGGCAGGAACGAGCGACGAGAAGAGCTACGACCTCAGGGTCAACCACCCGCTCACCATCGGCAGCACCGACGTCTTCCTGCTCGCCCACGGCTACGCACCGGTGATCACGGTGCGCGACGGCAACGGCGACGTCGCCTACTCCGGCCCGACCATCTTCCTTCCGCAGAGCCAGAACCTGCTCTCCTTCGGGGTCGTGAAGGCGCCGTACGCCTCGCCCGAGGAGATCGGCTTCCAGGGGCTGTTCTACCCGTTCGAGGGCACCGTCGACGGCGAGCCGGTCAACCTGATGGGCGACATCGGCGACGGCTCGCACGCGATGCTCTCGCTGCAGGGTTTCCGGGGCGACCTCAACCTCGACGCCGGGCCCCAGTCGGTCTACGCGCTCGACACCTCCAAGGCCAACATGATGTCGCCCGAGGAGACCGGCAAGGCGTTCAACCTGCGCCTGGGGGAGACGGCCGAGCTCCCCGACGGGCTGGGGTCTGTCTCCTTCGACGACGTCCAGCAGTGGAACCGGGTGCAGATCTCGAAGTCGCCCGGCAAGGAATGGGCGCTCCTCGGCGTCTCCCTCGCCCTCGTGGGGCTGCTCGGGTCCCTGTTCATCCGCTCGCGACGGGTGTGGGTTCGCGCCCGCCGGGTCGATGGGCGCACACTGGTCGAGATCGCCGCCCTCGACCGCTCCGGCGGTGGAGACACCGCTGCCGTCGTCGCCGGCCTTGCGGAGACCTTACGAGGCGCGCGAACACAGGAGGAGAACCGATGACTGACCACACCTGGGGCGTTCTCAGCAACCAGGCCATCTCGGCCGCCGGGGTCGTCTACTTCCTGGCGCTGCTCTGCGCGCTGGTCGAGTGGTCGGCCTGGCAGTCGCGCGCCAGGGCCGCGGTGGCGGAGAAGGAGCTCGTCGGCGCCGGTGCACCGGCCGACGACGACGCCGATGCTCCGGTGAACCCCGCCGATGCCGTACGCGAGCACCGGGCCGCCCTCTTCGGACGCCTGAGCCTGCTGTTGACCGCGATCGCGGTGGCGTGCCACTTCGTGGCGCTGGTCGGCCGCGGCATGGCCGCGGACCCCAACCGGGTGCCGTGGGGCAACATGTACGAGTTCACGATCTCGGGCTCGTTCGTGGTCGCCGCTGCGTACGTCGCTCTCTACCGTCGGCTGAAGCTCTCCTGGATGGCGCCGTGGGTGCTCGGCTTCACGATCGTGGTGCTGATGCTGGCCGTGGTCGGGCTCTACGAGCCGGTCGCGCCGCTGACCGAGGCGCTCAACTCCTACTGGCTGGTCATCCATGTCATCGCGGCCATCATCGCCACCGGCGGGTTCACGCTGGGCGGCATCGCCTCGGTGACGTACCTCCTCAAGGCGCGGTTCCCCGACGCCGCCCTGCTGGCGCGGGTGCCCGACCTCGACAACCTCGACCGGGTCTCCTACCGGATCCACGCCTTCGCGTTTCCCGTGTGGACCTTCGGGGTGCTGATCTCCGGTCCGATCTGGGCCCACGAGGCCTGGGGCTCCTACTGGAACTGGGACCCCAAGGAGGTCTGGGCGTTCATCACCTGGGTCGTCTACGCCGGCTACCTGCATGCCCGCGCGACCGCCGGGTGGAAGGGCAAGAAGGCCGCGATCGTGGCGCTGATCGGGCTGGCCACGCTGTGGTTCAACTTCATCGGCATCAACTACTTCTCCTCGACCTCGCAGCACTCGTACGCTGCGCCCGCAGCCCCGGCGGTCGTCGAGCTCACCGAGGGAGCCTCACGATGAAAGAGTTCTGGATCTACACCGGCCTGCGGCTGTTGTCGCTGGTCGCCACCTTCGGCATCGTCGCGGGCATCTGGTCGCTCGTCGCGGGCGAGGTCGACATCTTCCTCTCGGTGATCGTGGCGTTCGTGATCAGCGGTGTGCTGTCCTTCTTCGTGCTCGACCCGCAGCGCCGGGCCTTCGCCGAGAAGGTCGAGGCCCGGGCCGCGAAGGCGGTCGAGGCGACCCGCGCCAAGGAGGACGCCGAGATCGACTCCGAGACGGACGCCGGTGCCGAGACCCCCTCGAACGGCGAAGGCGATAGCCACAAAGTGTGATGAGTGGTAGATAACGGTCATGTCGATCGTTCACAAGGCCACGCTCACCCCTTCGAAGAAAGAGATCTTCGGCGCCTGGCTCGCCACTCAGACCTGGTCGCCGGGTGAGCTGGTGGACACGATCGGCTCCTACCGGTTCGACGACCCGGCAGGGAAGGTCGGGATCGAGTGTGTGCTCCTCGAGGTCGGCGGGTCCGTCGTCCACCTCCCGGTCTCCTACCGGGAGGCGCCTCTCGCCGGCGCCGAGGACTTCCTGATGGCGACCACCGAGCACTCGGCGCTGGGCACGCGCTACGTCTACGACGCCTGCGCCGATGCGGTGGCCGTCCGAGCCCTGCTGGCTGCCGCGCTCACCGGCGCGACCCAGGAGCCCATGGACGTCTACGACCAGGGTCGGCTGGTGGATCGCCGCGAAACCGTCGTCACCGCGACCGGCACCGGCTCGTGGACGGGCAACGCGGTTCCGCACTTCGACGGCGTCACGATCCGCTCCCACGGCGCCGAGTCGCGCATCGAGACCGGCAGCTTCGTGGTCGTCGTGAAGCGTGTAGTCGACGACTCCGACGCGGATGGCGCGGAGTCGATCCAGGTCACCTGGCCGGGCGGCGCGGGCTCGCTGGTCGGCGTACGCCACCGCTGACCCGGACGCCGAGTCGGCTCGTTCTGACCAGAATC
>NZ_JBHVGB010000219.1:0-8541 GCF_042801335.1 Nocardioides sp. NPDC057577
AGTCATTTCTCGGCGACGGCCGGTGTCAAGGATCGCCGCAGGCGACCGGCGTCAGCCGGCGGCCGCAGGCCGTCCTTTACTCCGGACGCCGCCGAGAACACCCTCCAAGCAAGGGTCGGCGGCAACAGTCCCCCGAAAACACACCAACCCGCCGACGTGCAGCGCTGAAGACTCAGGGCTCCAACGGCAACGGCAACCCAGGAGCAACCCCAGCAGTACGCACCTCGGTCCGCAGCGGACGGAACGGAACCACCGCATCCCCGTCGCCGCTCATCACCACGGCCGCATTGACCTCGACACCCTCAGGCACGAGCTGGATCAGCGCCGCCTCCGCGGGCACCTCGACCTCGGCGCCCAGCCCGGGACCGACCTTGACGGACTTGGCCTTGAGCGCCTTGCCCTTCGCAGTCACCGGGACCACCTTGACGGTGCCGCTGGCCCCGGTCTTGGCGACCGGGCCGGAGATCAGGACCCGCTTCTTGCCGACGCCGGCGCCGGCCGGGACGACCACCGCGGTCGGCTCCGAGATGGTCTCGGTGGCCGTCGTGATCGCGACGTCGCCCCCGTCGACCGAGCGCATCGCGGTGGCGACCGGGCCGGTGGCGACGATCTCGACGCCGTACGCGTCGCTGGCGCTGTCCTTGCCGAGCAGCTTGGTCAGGTCGACCTGCACCTGCCCGTTGGGCGGCACCCGGATCTCCGGAGCGCCCTCCGGGGTGAGCACGTTCTTGGGGGTGAGCAGGCGCAGCTCGGCGCTCACCTGGGCATCGCCCGGGTTGGTGACGGTGAGCGTGCGGCTCGCGGAGCTGTTCGGGTAGCCGACCAGCAGGTTGGTCTCGGCAGGCATCGACTGGCCGGGGAAGTAGTCCTCGGTGGCCGCCTGCGACTCCAGCGCGACGGCACGGTCACGGACCATCGCCCCGGCCTGGCCGCGTACGACCGTGGTCTTCAGGGAGAGCTCGCCCTTGCGCGGGATCACGTGCAGCAGGTCGAAGGTGCGGGTGGTGTTGCCCGGGATCGCGACGCCGCGGAGGTCCTCGGGGACGGCCACCACGCCCTTCTCATCGTAGAGCGAGATGTCGACCGTGGCTGCGCCGCTGTTGGGGTTGGTGAGCTCGAGGATCGAGTTGTGGGTGGCACCCGCACCGACGCCGGGGAACCACGCCTCGGCCTGCGGGGGAATGCACCCGGTCGCCGCGAGCGGCTTGGTCGTCGAACGTCCGGCGACCAGCCCGGGGGCGACCTCCTTACCCGCCTTGACCACGACCGATCCGGGCTTGACCGACGCGCTGGTGACCTTGCCGGACCCCACGGTGGTCTCCGCGCCCTTGCCGGCGCCGGGGCCGGTCAGCGTGACCTTGCCGGACCCCTCGGCGGCGTTGGTGACGGCGACCTGGTCGGCGCCGGACTTCGGCTTGCCGGGGCACACCACGGTGGCAGCGGTCGGCGCGCTGCTGTCGGCGGCCAGCTTCGGCTGCTCCCACTGGTGGGGCCGGTTGAGCAGCAGCGCCACTGCCATCGCGCCGACCAGACCCAGCGCCACCAGCACGGTGTTGTCGAGGCGGCGGCCGCGCTGCCTGCGTACGCGGCGCAGCCGGGGCCGAGCAGCAGCCGCTGCCGCGGCGGCAGCCGCCATCCGTCCACCCTTGGCACGATCCGGCTCTGACTCGTGCTGGACCTCCGGCTCCCCCGCCCGCATCTCGTCCGCGGTCGGCCAGGCCTCGAACTCCGGCTCGTAGGCAGGCTGGAACTCGCCGGTCCGGTAGTCACCTTCGTAGGGCGGCGGGTAGCCGGTCTGCGCGAGCATCTGTCCGGTCTCCGGCCCGGGCACGTAGGGCTCCTGGGCGTAGAGCTGCTCCGGCGTGTAGCCCTCCGGCGGCGTCTGGGCCGTCTGACCCGTGTAGGGGTCGGCATACGGGTCCAGCATCCACGGCTCCTGGCCGTAGACGTCGTCAGCCTGCGGCTCGCGCGAGCGGTCGTAGGGGTCACGGGAATGGCTCATGCCGACTCCCTCCTCTGGATCAGCGTCGGCAGGCACAGGACAAGGACCACGAACAGCCCGATCCCGGCCAGGACCAACAGGATCGTACGGATGATGGACTGCGACTCGGTCACGCCCGGGTCGCTCGGCTCGGAGTCGAGCAGCCAGGCACGCGTGGAGCGCTCGACGGTGCTCGCCTGGGTCACCGACCCGGAGGCGTCGATCCCCTCGGCGACCGAGGAGTCGGCCGGCCCGGGCATCACGATGTAGGCCACGCCCTGGGCGGCCAGATCACCGATCACCGCGTCGTCGGGGTCGGCGGCGAGGCGGCGTACGACTCCGGTGAGCTCCTCGGAGCCACCGGCGACCTGCGCGATCTCGTCCTCACCGAGGGTGATCCCGTCGTTGCGGAGGACGGCGTAACGGATGCCCTCGTCGACCGAGCCGCGCAGCACGAGGACGCCGTCCTCGGGCCCGAGGGTGGTCGAGGTCGGGTCGAGCATGTAGGAGGGCACCCCGATGTGGCCGAGGGCCCGGGTGTTGTCGGTGAGATTGCCGGTGCCGGCGTAGACGAACCAGCCGAGGCTGCCGACGACACCGACCGCCGCGGCCGCAGCCGCCGCGCCGACCATGACCTTCCGCAGCCCGCTCAGGCCGTCGAGGATGGCACCCTGGGCACCCAGCACCGCCGCGACCACCGCGAAGCCCTGGATGGCGACCAGCGGGAAACCCCAGCCGACCCGGGCGATGCCGGCGTCGAGCGGGATCGGGATCCAGGACAGCAGCATCGTGACGGCCGCCGTCGCGACCGCGCCGATCCAGCAGACCATGACCGGGATCCGGGTGCGGCTCGGGATCAGCGCGAGCACGGCCAGCAGCGGCAGCGCCAGGCCCAGCCACCACGGGGCGCCGAGATCGGCACCGTCGAGCCCGGTCAGGCGGCCCACGAGCAGGTCGAACCCGCCTGCGGCCGGAGCCGGCAGCCTGCCCGGGTCGAGCAGCAGACCGGCCCAGCCGCCGGAGAAGATCGCCGGCAGCCACCAGGGAAGCAGCAGCCCGACCGGTGTCGCGATGGCCGCCGCGGGCGGGCCCCACTGGTCGCGGTCGCTGAGCACGGCGGGCATCAGCCGGCGGGCGACGATGAAGATGACCGCCGCGAAGACGGCCGCGACCAGGAAGGCCATCGGCGCGAAGGCGGTGATGACGGTGAGCAGCAGGCCGGTGCGCCACCCGGCGCGCCAGCGGCGGTCGGCGACGGGATCGCTGAACCCGAGCGCGGCGTGGGCGAGCCAGGGCAGCAGCGCGCCGACCACGACCGCACCGATCCGGCCGTCACCGAAGGCACCGCTGACGTAGGGAACCAGGGCGTACGCCGTCGCGCCCCACAGCAGCAGCCAGCGGGGTGCACCGAGGTGGCTGATCAGCCGGCCCGCGACCCGTAGCAGGCGCCACGCGCCACCGAGCGCGATCGGGAAGCTGAGCAGCATGACCGCGCTGACCGCCAGGCTCGGGTTGCCGCCGAGGACGGTCGCTAGCACGGCCAGCGGGAAGACGTGCGGCGGCGCGGGCACGCCGGTGCCCTGCGAGATCGCGTGCCACGACTCGAACTGCAATTGCCACCAGTCGCCCACGTTCTGGGGCGTCGGCCCGAGGCCGCTGCCGGCCACACCGCCGAGCGCCGCACGGGCGCCGATGACACCGAGGATGCCGACGACGACCAGGAGCACCGCGACCGGGTTGGTGAACAAGCGCACCAGCCAGCCGGTCTCGGCCGGGATCTCGTCCTCCTCCAGCTGGGCCCGCTCGGCCTGGCGCTTGGCGGCGAAGGAGGCCGGATCGGCCTCGGCCTGCGCCATCTGGCGCCGCTCGGCGATGTCGGAGGCCTGCTGGGTGATCGCGTTGGCGACGTCGGAGACGAAGTCGAGCCCGTGTCGGTAGGGCAGCCACGGCGGTGGCAGCAGCGCCTTGACCACGTCCTTGTCGGCGTGCGCCTGCTTCCGGCGCCGACGCTTGGCGAGCATGATCTGGCCGGTGTGGCCGTAGATCCAGCCCAGGGCGCCCAGGTCGTCGAGCGCGGCCCCGGGGTCGCGCACCAGGATGAAGCCGAGCATCCGCCACAGGGTCTGGAAGAAGAACCGGACCATCGTGAACGGGAGCATCCCCGGCCGGCCGTTGACCAGCAGGGTGTAGAGCGCGGCCCGTCGCTCCTGATAGTGGATCCGGCGACCGGTCAGCTGCGTCTTGCGTACGCCGCGGTGGGCCGCCTCCACGTGGAAGACGACCGCGTCCGGGACGGCGATGGTCGTGAAGCCGGCGTTGGCGGCCCGCCAGCCGAGGTCCATGTCGGTGCCGAGGACCGGGAGGTGCTTGTCGAAGCCGCCGAGGTACTCGAGGACCTCGCGGCGGATCAGCATGCCGGCGGTGTTGACGGCCAGGACGCGGCGTACCTCGTCGTGCTGGCCCTGGTCGTACTCGCCACGCTCGAGGCCGGTCTCCCGGTTGCCGGTGACCGAGATCGAGACACCGAGCTCGAGCATCCGGCGCAGCGAGGGCCACTCCCGGATCTTGGGGCCGAGGATGTCGGCCTCCGGGTATTCCTCGGCGGCGTTGAGCAGGGTCGACAGCGCGTGCGGGTCGGGGGTGGAGTCGTCGTGGAGGAACCAGATCCACTCCGGCGGCTGCGCCGCCTGGTGGAGGATGGCGAGCGCCTCGTTGGCCGCGTCCGCGAACGTCGTCGACGCCGGGAGCTTGACCACCTGGGCGAAGGTCTCCTCCAGGATCTCGACCGACCTGTCGGTCGAGCCGGTGTCGATCGTGACGGCAAAGCTCACCGGAGCCTGCTGGTTCCGGATCCCGTCGATGACGGTTGGAAGCCAGCCGGCGCCGTTATGAGAGACGAGGACGAGGGCGACCGACGCGTGCACGATCGGCAACCCTAGTGCCCAACCGGTGATAGTCCGAATGGACCTGTCGGGCGATCGGGACACGCCCCCTCAGGTATTTGCCCCGAAATGATCAGCAGGCCCGGACCGTGACGGTCCGGGCCTTGCTGGCTCGTGCTTGGTTGCGACTGTCAGTGAATCTCAGACAGCGCGCTTCTTCAGCTTGCGGCGCTCCCGCTCGGAGAGTCCACCCCAGATTCCGAAGCGCTCGTCGTTGCCCAGAGCAGACTCGAGGCAATCCTGGCGCACCTCGCAGGTCTGGCAGACCTTCTTGGCCTCCCGAGTCGATCCACCCTTCTCAGGGAAGAACGCCTCCGGATCCGTCTGCGCGCACAGGGCGCGCTCCTGCCAGCCCCCTTCGTCGGTGTCCGGCTCGAGGAGAAACAGCTCTCTCATCGTCTTTCCGACCTTTCGACCCTATTCAGCTTGTTTTCGGGACCGTGACCCCATCTCGGGCCAGTCACCTCACGCCATCGGCAGGTAACCGATCCCCCCGTTTTTTGCGGGAACTGCCTCTTGTTACGACCTGGGCCGTCACTTTGATGCAGTTCCCTGCCGAAATTTTCCCGAGATATCCAAGCACTGTCTCCACAGTTGTCGGTCCCCGGTTCAATTTCGAACCACACTGATGAAATTACATGCCTGTCGGTGCCACAAGTCAACCCTCAAATCTGATAGGGCCGCATTAGCACCGGCTTTAAGCACCGGCTGGAGCAGGGTTGCTGGCCCCGTCTGAGAGGCTAGGGCCATGCGTGACATCACCGTTCTCTCCGGCGGCCATGGCGGCTCGAAGTTCATCTCCGGGCTCCTCCACGGCATCTCCGCCGGCCGTGTCCCAGGCATTAGGGAAGATGCCCGGGTCACCGTGATCGCCAATACCGCCGACGATCTGTGGATGCACGGCGTCAAGGTCTGTCCCGACCTCGACACGGTGATGTACACCCTTGGCAACGGATTCGACCACGAGCGCGGCTGGGGCCGCAAGGCCGAGACCTGGTCGATCAAGGACGAGCTCGAGGCCTACGACGTGCCCGGGACCTGGTTCGGACTCGGCGACCGAGACATCGCCACCCATCTCGTACGCACCCAGATGCTCGAGGCCGGTTTCTCGTTGTCGCAGGTCACCACCGCGTTGTGCGAACGCTGGCTGAAGCCTGTATGGGGCGACCGCGTGCACCTGCTGCCGATGACCGACGACCGCGTCGAGACCCATGTGGCGATCAACGACGAGAATTCACCCAGTGGACTCTCGGTCGTTCACTTCCAGGAATACTGGGTACGTCTCCGGGCCGGCGTTCCGGTCGAGAAGCTGATCTTCGTGGGGCAGGACGAGTCGAAACCGGGACCCGGCGTGATGGACGCGCTGCTGAATTCCGACCTCGTGATCGTGCCCCCGTCAAACCCGGTGGTCTCGATCGGGACCATCCTCGGCGTACCCGGGATCCGGGAGGGCCTTGTCGCCACCTCGGCCCCTGTGGTGGGGATCTCGCCGATCATCAGCGGGCACCACGTACGCGGCATGGCGGAGCAGATGCTCGCCGCCATCGGCGTCGACGCGACCGCCGCCGGAGTCGGTCTGCATTATGGGACGCGGGGCGCGGGTGGGGTCCTCGACGGCTGGCTCGTCGACACCGCGGACGCCGCCGCGGTCCCGGCGCTCACCGAGTCGGGGCTGAAGGCGGCGGCCGTCCCGCTGTGGATGTCCTCCGAGGACGCGACTGCCGACATCGCCGCCGCCGCTGTCGAGCTGGTCAACCGATGACGCGGCCCACGAACGGGCCGATGAGCGGGCTGGGCATTACCGTCACCGCCCCCGACGGCGTACCCGAGGTGCGTAAGGGCGACGACCTCGCTGCCCTGCTCCTCACTGCACTCGACTCCGGCCTGGGGTCCCCGCTGGCCGACGGGGACATCGTCGTGGTCACCTCGAAGGTCGTCTCCAAGGCCGAGGGTCAGGTGCGGGAGGGCAACCGGGACGACGCGCTCCCCGGCGAGACGACGCGGGTGGTGGCCCGACGCGGGCCGACCCAGATCGTGCGCAGCCGCCTGGGGCTGACGATGGCCGCGGCCGGGATCGACGCCTCCAACGTCGAGGCCGGCCACATCGTGCTGCTCCCCCTGGACCCCGACGCCTCCGCGCGGGCCCTGCGCGCCACGTTCCGCGACCGAACCGGCGCGAACGTCGGGGTGATCATCACCGACACCGCCGGACGCGCCTGGCGCGACGGGCAGACCGACATCGCCATCGGCGCCGCCGGTCTCGAGGTGCTGGAGAGCTTCGCCGGCCAGGTCGACGCCTACGGCAACGACCTCGTCGTCACCGCCCCGGCGGTCGTCGACGAGATCGCATCGGCGGCCGAGATCTCCCAGGGCAAGCTGGGCGCGCGGCCGTTCGCGGTCCTGCGTGGCCGGGCGGACCTCGTCCGCGAGCCCGGTGACGACGGACCGGGAGCGAGCGCGCTCATCCGCCCCGAGGGTTCGGACTTCTTCGGCTTCGGGGCCCGGGAGGCCGTCGTACGCGCTCTGAAGGGTGCCGCCGAGGACCAGGCCCCGTTCGGTGCGCCGGCGAGCGTCGAGGAGCTCTCCGCGGCCGTCGCGGAGGTGACCGGGACCGCCCCCGTCCCGCATCAGGACGGGCTGCGGGTGGCCGGAGCCGACGCCGCGGTGATGGCCGCGCTGGCCTTCGCGCACGGCTGGCGATGCGAGCGCGAGACGAATAATCACGGGGCAACTTCCCTTCTGCTACCAGTGACCACCTAGAATCTGCGCGTCCCGACAAAAGACCCGAGGTACGCCGAACCGTGGCCAACAAGTCGCTCAACAAAGACCGCCGTGCGGTCATCAACGACATCCGCAAGAAGCAGGGCCGCGCCGAGCGCGTCCGAGGCTGGGCGATCATCGGTGTCTGCATCGCCTTCGCCGTCGTGATCATCGGCGCTGCCGCATGGACGCCGATCAGCGGCTTCATCAAGGACAGCGAGTACAAGGACGTCGCTCTGCAGGACATCGGGAAGAGCGCCAAGGCGGCTGGCTGCCAGAAGGTCACCGAGATGACGGCCGACGGGAACCAGAACCACATCGCGACCGGCACCGAGCAGACCTACACGACTGCTCCCCCGGCCTTCGGCCCGCACTGGAACGAGGCCAACGTCGCGCCGGCCGACATGTCGCGCAAGTTCTACACCACCGGGGATCGTCCCGACCTCGAGGCGCTGGTGCACAACCTCGAGCACGGCTACACGATCGTGTGGTACGACGAGACCGTCTCCGACGACGAGCTGAACGAGCTGCGCGCGATCGGTGACAAGTTCGCCGGCACCTCCAACTTCCGCTACAAGTTCATCGCGGCCCCGTGGACCGCTGCCGACGCCAAGGAGACCGCGGTCGCCGGCGACAAGAAGACCGAGTTCCCCTCGGGCACCCACATCGCCATGACGCACTGGTACGCCGACCCGGCCAACCCGACCGAGGCCTCCACCCAGAAGGGTGCCTTCCAGTACTGCGAGGGTGTCTCCGGCGAGGCCGTCAAGGACTTCATGCAGAAGTTCCCCTACACCGCCAGCCCCGAGGCCCAGGCCATGTGATTCGTGCCGAGTCGGCGCATCTGCCCCCGTGCCT